>JBBSNU010000029.1:0-15754 GCA_038260455.1 Chroococcales cyanobacterium
CTGCAAAGGTATCAGGGGAAAACTCATGACGGCGGCGGCATTCGTGCTGGCAAAATCGAGTCCGGCAGCTTGGAATTTAACAATGTCGCGTTCTGTAATTATGCCGACTGGTTTCTGATTTTTGTTGTCGCATTCACTGCAAATTACTATGCAGCTTTTGTGCTGGGTTGCCATCTGTTTTGCGACTTCTAAAACTGAGGTTTTAGTTGAGGCAATTATTACTTCGGTGGTCATAATTTCTTGGGCGCGCCGCATTTGCAGTAATACCAATTTCATAAAGTAGCGCTAGATATTACCCCCCCAACCCCCCCGAACTCGCGGGGGGGGGCTAAGACTTCATCTATAGCACATCTTTAGAAAAATGGTATAAGTCGCCCGGTTTCAAAATTTGACGGATGCTTTCTGCGGTGATGACTCCGAGCAAGTTTCCGCCTGCGTCTGTGAGGGGCAAGTGACGAATTTTTGCAGATCGCAATATGCCCAATACCTTGAAGATATTCTCTGCTCTATCGATGGAAATGGCGATCGAATTTTGCGTCATTACCTCAGAAATTGTCAGCCCTGCTAGGGGTATTTCGCTAGCAGTTATTTTGACAACATCGCGCTCAGTCAAAATTCCGATCGGTTGCTGCTCAAACGCAATTAAAACGCAACTGGCGCTAGCCTGAGTCATGGCGGCGATCGCAACTTTCAATGGTGTATCTGGAGGCAGCACCGGCGGTTTGAGGTCGATCGCCTGTTCGAGCAAATTTTGGCTATCATAAACTGTGGTTGACATAAGCAAATTAAGGGATAGAGATGGAGGTATAATCGGCAATTAATACACTATAATAATTAAATATTTCATTTATTTCTTAGCCCGATCTCCGAAGATCGCAAGTTGGTCGATCAGCGGTTGAGGCAGCAGAATTATAAAGTTTTAGTCACTCTGAACCGACAATTAATACTATTTGTGATTTGAGCTTTTACAGTATCAACAGCCCGATCGCGCTCGAAGTTTAACATCCGTCTAAAGTTGCATTTTTGGTCGCGCATCATATAATTTCTGGTGCAAAGCGGGCTAAATGGCGATCGCAATTGACACAGTAAACGTCGTTTGACCCATCGCCCATGTTACTTCTATCTTAGCCGAATGTTTTTCGACAACTTTCTTAACAATATCCAATCCCAAGCCAGTGCCTTCGCCCGCGAGTTTTGTGGTAAAAAACGGGTCAAATATTCGCGGCAAAATCTCCGGCCCAATTCCCTTCCCGCGAATATTTGATGCTAACGAACATCCTCTGATTTTCAGATCTCAGCTCTACCCTTAAAACTCGGCAATTGTCCATCCCTTGTAATACCATTTTTATAAAGATACGCTATAGATGAAGTCTTAGCCCCCGCCTTACTAAGGGGGGGTTGGGGGGGGTAATATCTAGCGCTACTTTATGAAATTGGTATAAAGCATTGTGAATCAGATTTGTCCAAACTTGATTTAGCTAAACCACCAGCTTCATCAATCCTTCATAAATCTAAAATCTAAAATGGAAAATCTAAAATCTAAAACTTGTTCTGAGCGAAGTCGAAGAATCTAAAATCTAAAATGGTATAACCCTGCCTTTGTGCTCGACGAGCATTCAAGGCAAGGTTATTATTGAATATTCGGAATTCAGAGCCAGTAGCCCATTGCTCGGAGCCTGGATTCGGCTGCCAAGCAGTGCACTACTCGCCCAATCGAGTTATTTTAGAGCTGCGTTCGGCCAACATCAGCGCTACATAAATAGTCATCACATAGCCGGCGGCCAGAACGGGAATAATTAGAGGAATATCGCGGTAATTCATAATGATAACCAAAAGTCAAGGACGAGGAGGAGAAGGATAAGTTCAATACCTATGACATTAAGTCAGCACCCAAGACAATCACTTGGTACTGAAGGCTGCTTTTCCATATCAAGGCTGGGGGAACATTTAGGCGTTCCCGGTAAGTCGATTTTAGATTTTAGGTTTTAGATTAAAGATTTACTCGCAGATGAATCACTGGAGCAGGCACTAGCCTCTAAAATGTTTGATCTCTCTACGACTATTGTCGATTTTAGATTTGAGGTTTTAGATTTGAGATTCACTCGCAGATAAATCATCGCAGCAGGCACTAGCCTCTAAAATGTTCGATCTCTCCACGACTGTTGTCGGCGGCTTCCGTTTTTCGGCGGGGTCAATAATGATTTACTGCTTTACAGGTGCTTAAACAGCGTAAAACCATCCACTTTAGCTACTTTGAGCTACCGCGCACATAAGATGCGCTAGTCTTAACTTCTGAAAATTTTTAATCCCAAGGAACTAAAAATTTGTCCCAGAAATTTTTGCTGCGATCTGACTAATAAGGCTGGTTCTACGAAATTCTTACAGGCACCTGGAAGCTACCTGCCAGCCTGGATCAACTACAGCCTGTACTTAATGTATAGAATTGTTTAAATCCTTAATACCCATAATAACACAGGGTTTCTGGGATTTACAGATTTTATGATAATAAACTTAACAATTTGTTACAATAGGGGTGATTGCTCTGGCAGCAGGCTACTGGCTGGAGGTAGTCGGGTGACTTCGATCGGGCTACCGATCGCAAATCAGTGCCGATCGCCAAAATTTCTCTTCCCTGTTGCAAAGAATTACCTTAAAATAAAGATATGATATGTAAAATTTTGTTACTTTACGGCTTGAGTCGGCGTATCCATGATCTCTAGCACTGTCCTATTTTCCTCGGTTGAAGAAGACCTGCGACTGTTGACAGAAAACTTAAAACAGTTAGTGGGTGCCCGTCATCCCATCTTGTACGCGGCTGCAGAATACTTATTCGGCACAAAGGGAAAACGGGTGAGACCCGCAATAGTCTTGTTGATGGCCAAGGCGACCATGCCCGATGGTGCAATCACAGAAAAACACCGCCGCCTCGCGGAAATCACCGAAATGATCCACACAGCCAGTCTAGTTCACGACGACGTGGTGGACGAGTCGGACTTGCGGCGGGGAGTACCGACGGTACACAGCCGGTTTAACAACCGAGTGGCAGTATTGGCGGGAGATTTTCTGTTCGCTCAATCTTCGTGGCATTTGGCAAATCTGGACAACCTGCCAGTAGTCAAACTGCTTTCGGAAGTGATTATGGATTTAGCAGAGGGGGAAATTCAACAGGGACTAAATGGATTTGACACCAGTTTGTCGATCGAAGCGTACCTCGAAAAAAGTTACTACAAAACAGCATCTTTAATTGCCAACAGTTCCAAAGCAGCGGGATGTTTGAGCGAAGTTTCACCGGAAATAGCAGAAGATTTGTATAACTACGGTCGCAACATTGGTTTGGCATTCCAAATAGTAGATGATATATTAGATTTCACCGCTTCAACGGAAACTTTGGGGAAACCGGCAGGCTCGGATCTGATCGGCGGAAATCTGACAGCGCCAGCGCTATTTGCCCTAGAAGAAAAGCCTTATTTGGAAGTTCTCATAGAACGCGAGTTCGCTCAAGAAGGAGATATAGAGCAGGCTTTGGCACTGGTAGCAGATTCTCAAGGCATAGTGCGATCGCGAGAACTAGCAACAAATCACGCGCAGAAAGCTGTCGAATACTTGGCAGCGCTGCCCCATTCAGAGTCCCGCCAAGCTTTGATAGATTTAGCAGATTACGTTTTGAGCCGACTTTATTAGAGGTTAAAAAGTTACACTTTATTGGTAATGGGCATTGGTGTCAACAACCAGGTCAAATGTAGTGCTAGACTGCTGCTTGACGATTAGACCCAGATCCACCCTTATACCAATTTCATAAAGTAGCGCTAGATATTACCCCCCCCAACCCCCCCGCGAGTTCGGGGTGGCTCAGACTTCATCAGCACATCTTTATAAAAATGGTATTAGCTTGCCCCCTACTCGACCCCTACTCCCCTTAAGAAGGGGGAACAAGAGTTTTCTCTAAGTCAACCCCTACTCCCCTTTTTAAGGGGGATTTAGGGGCATCTAGACTCAGCGAAAAGTGAGTTCGATCAAAGGTTTTATTCTGGTTTTTGACACTAATTGGTAACGGGTAATGCCCGATGCCTAATGCCCGATTACCAATTAATAGTAAGTTGATTTGTTTAGGCAATATCCGGCGGTGGAGCCGATCGATATTTTTGCAAGTAAACGCCAATTAATTCCTGCACTTGCTGGCGAGGGATCTCTGTCCCGACTTCCTGATTGCCGGGATTTTCAAAAAAAACAATGCTGTCGAGACCTTCAAGGGCGATCGTCTGAAATAAAATGTGAGTAACAGGCAAAGACACGGGCCTGACGCGATCGCCCCCAGCCGCCGCTGCGGAGAACGCATCTTCAAGAGTGGGAAAAGCATAAATCACCTTCTTTTCCCGTCCCGGTTGCTTGAGATTGCTCAAAACCACGATCGCCCAACTTTCGTCTACCGCTTGCAGGATAGAGTATTCTAGGTGCTGTAGCTGTTGGGCAATTAAAATCAGCGCCGGGGCGATCGCCTTTAAGATTTGTGGCGTCGAACCGTCAGGCGGAGCTTTGTCGATCAGTGCTTCAATCTGTTGGTCTAAATCCATCAGTCAGTTAATTTGAGATTTGAGTTTCAAATTTTCAGGGTAACAGGTGCAGGTTCCAGTATGTGAATACCCAGCACTGCCACTATAAAATCTAAAATTATAAATTTAAAGTCCCAGGGTGTGCTACTTTCAAAGTGAGCTGTCAACCATCATGCGGGAAATCGGCCAGAGCGTGGAAACCATATTTCAACTGCTGTTAGACGAACTCAAAAAGTCCACTCGGGCCTCTGAGCAGAACTGCCAAGATGTAGCAGGGCGACTCGCAGCAGAAGTCACCAGGATATGCACAGAAAGCCAGCGGATTCAAGACTCAGGAGACATAGAAGGTGCAGCCGAGAGCCTCGCCCGGCACCGCTTGCAACAATGTCTCCACTATGAAAATTTAGGCTCCGGGCCCGGGCGAGTAGAATTGCACAGTACCCTCAGCGCGATCGTCTATCGCTCCATCAGCCCTCCCCAGTTGCAGTCTAGCTATCAGGCGCGAATAGAACTGATCAAAGATTTTTTGCAAGGATTTTATCTCGAAGCTTTAAAGGCATTCCGGCGCGAAACCCAACTGCCACTCACCTACAGCCCCCGCACTCGCTTAGAACTAGCAGAGTACATGGCCTTTGTAGAGCGCTTCGGCAAACGGCGCATTCCCTTACCTCGGAACCGCAGCCAGCAACTAATTATTTTACGGGCCCAAACCTTTTCCCAGCAGCAGCCCAAAGAAACCTCTGTAGATATGGAACAAGCCGCCGACGGAGGGGCTTGGGATTCCGACCAAACTTGGAACGACACCTCGGTGCACTCGGTGCGGGAAGCAATGGCCGGACAGGGTTCATCTGCAATTCGCCCCCCAGCCGACGAGTCAGAATCTCTGCGGCAAAACGTGATTGACGAATTAGTCGCCTACTTGAAAGAGCGCAACCAAGAAGAATGCGCCGATTACTTCGTGCTGCGCTTGCAAGACTTGCCGACTAATGAAATAGAGTCGATCCTGGGCATAACTCCCCGCCAAAGAGACTATTTGCAGCAGCGCTTCAAGTACCACTTGCTCAGATTCGCCATGTCGCACCGCTGGGAACTCGTTCACCAGTGGCTGGAAGCAGACTTAGACAAAAATTTGGGTTTACTGCCTTCTCAGTGGGAGGCTTTTGGCGAACAAATTGGCCCAGAGGGACAGCGTTTGTTACAGTTGAAACAACAGGGTCTGTCAGAGTCAGCGATCGCGCAAACCCTCGGCAGCACGGTAGCCCAGGTACAGAAACGGTGGTTTAAATTGCTGGAACTTGCCTGGGAATTGCGAAATCGTTCAGATTCCGGAGAAGGGGCATCTACTGATGAATAACGAAACGAACAGGGATGCAGAGGCTTTCGAGCGCCAATTTTTAGACTGGATATTGCAGGCGCCAATCCCGAATGCCTCTAGCGAAGAGCAGGAAAACGTCAATGACCCCCTTCCCTCAGAAGAGTGGGGCGAAACAGAAGAGAATTCCGGGGTGGAATACTGGGAATGGGACGAACCAGACCCGCTGGACTATCAAGTGGGAGAGCCGAGCATTTCACCCGCACAACCCCTGACTATTGGAGAAATACCGACCGTGCAAGACCGTTTTCAGACCTTGTTAAAAGAAAGGCTTAGAGCCGAAATTGAAGCCAACCCGCCGCTGTTCCCCTGGGAAACAGAACTCAAGAGCTACGAACACGACTATCCAGACGATGCAATCCCCCAATGGGTTCCCCCCCTGCACCTCTGGACTCCCCAACTACAAAATATTAGATGGGGTCGCCTGCCAATTCCGATCGCCCAAGGGGTTTTTGCTCAACTGCTAGAACCTTGTCAGGAACTGGTAATGTCGTCGCTGCGGGAAGGTGCGAAGTTAGTTCGCGCTGTAGATAGCTTGTTTCCGGGGCAGTCTGAGGAACTCAACCAATTAGCTGGTTTCGTACTCAGAGGTGCTACCAGAGGAATTACAGGTTTAGAAGTAGAAGATTTACCGAATTACTCCGAGGCAACTACCGATCAACAAATGCTAATGTCGTTGTTGGCCGCCCGAGAAATCATTGAGTCTCTAACTTTGAATTGTCCTGTAAACCAGCCGCCGGTTTCGCGGGAGTGGCTGACTGCTTTGGGCTCGCTGAATCTGCAGGCTCAATACCTCTCGAACCGCAATACAGAACCACCAAGGCCGTGTTTAAGAATTGAGTGCGAATTTCCAGGGGGAGGAAGTTTGGAACTCAAGGGAGGAGATTCCGAAGCAACTGCACAGCGTCCGAATTCCGGGCATTTAAGTGTGGAGTTGTTTGACCCGCAACCTGACAAGACTTATGCTCTAGAAGTTAAATTCCAAAACTTCGATACCAAACCTCTGATGTTTGCTATTCGTCCAACTTTGTGAAGACAAAATAGCAAATAGAAAGTTCAGTTGACAGTTGACAGTTGACAGTTGACAGTTGACAGTTGACAGTTGACAGTTGACAGCTACCTCTACTTGGAAGGAAGAGGATTGGAGTAATGAATAGTCTGATTTTAATTTTTGCCTACAAGGGAGAGGCTTTAAACCAATTATTTCTGGTAAAATTAGAGTAAATAATGTATGTTTTACTCTGCGGTTTGACCTCACACAAAAACAAATGCAATCCCCCGACTTCTGTTGTCGTGGAAAGCCAAAAATTTTAGAGATTAGCTAAAGCCCTCCCAGATTCAAAGCTGCGAGAAAATCTAAAATCTAAAATCCAAAATCTAAAATCGACTGACTTGGATGGGTGCACATGACAACTGATAACCTGCGAAATATACCTGTGTTGGGTAAACTGTGGGAGCGGATAGAGGCAATGCCTCCGCCGGTGACTGAGGATTCTTTACTGCTGCGAATCCTAGTTCAGTTGTTGGTAATTGTGGGAATTGTGGCTACTGATGTTGCTTCTGAAGAAAGCCTGAACCTGTGGGCTGTGCCTGTTAGTATTGTGGGAGCAACTTGGAGTTGGTACCGCCGCCGCGATCGCAATGTAGCCGCTAAATTCTGCATAGCTATTGGAATGCTGGTGGCGCTGTTCGCCTTTTTTACCCGCTTGGTGGGAGAATTAAACGATACGCGGTTAGTTTTGGCGCAACTGTTAATTAACATTCAAGTGCTCCACAGTTTCGATTTGCCCCGCCGCAAGGATTTGGGCTATTCGATCGTCATCGGGCTGATTTTGTTGAGTGTAGCGGCGACTATCAGTCAAACCCTGACTTTTGGGCCGCTGCTGTTGTTGTTTTTGGCTTTAGTGCTGCCGACTTTGGTGCTAGATTATCGATCGCGCTTGGGACTCTCGAAGCTAGAAAACATCAATCCTGCGGCAAAAAGTAGAAGTAAAAACAACAATTTCTCGCTATTTGCTGCTACTTTATCCCCCAAGTATTTTAGTTTGCTGCTGTTGATAACTGTAGGGTTGGGGCTGACTATTTTTGCGTTTTTGCCGCGCCTCCCGGGCTATCAACTGCGGACTTTTCCAGTGAGTGCTCCCATTCAATATCAGGGGGAGTTTGACTCGCGCAGCATTATCAATCCGGGGTATGTCAGAGGGGGAAATCAAAAAGGAACTGGCGGAGGAAGGGGGCGAAACCCAGACAAAGGGCCAGGAGAGGTGGACTCTACTTTTTATTACGGTTTCAACCAGCGCATCAATCAAAATTTGCGGGGGGTATTAAAACCTCAAGTGGTGATGCGGGTGCGATCGCAGGCGGCGGGTTTTTGGCGAGTGTTGGGCTTTGACAAATATACCGGTCAGGGTTGGGAAATTTCGCGCAACGACGACGCTTTTAAGGTGACTCGACCTCGCTTTTCTTTTCAATTTTATCTGAATCCTTTTCCCAATGCGCCCCGCATTCAAGAAGTAATTCAAAGTTATACTATTGTTGCTCAGTTGCCAAATTTGATTCCGGCTTTAAGCAAGCCGAAGGAACTTTATTTTCCGACGCAGGAAGTGGCGATTGATGCGGAGGGAGGTTTGCGATCGCCTGTGGAATTGGCGGATGGTTTGACTTATACGGTGATTTCTAACGTACCTTTTCGCGATCGCTCTTTGTTGGGGCAAACTGGTACTAATTACCCGAAAAATATTCGCAAGTTCTACTTGGATGTGCCGCCCGAAATTGCCGCCAAGGTGCGAGAAAAAACTGAAGAAATCTTGTTGGCGAGAACAAGAGTGGCTAAGTCGGACAGGGCGATCGATTCTCCCTACGAAAAAGCTTTGTACTTAGCTCAATATTTGAAGCAAAACCCGAATTACAAACTTGTCAAAGCTTTGCCTTATTTAGAGGAAAGTGAAGATTTAGTCGAGGGTTTTCTGTTTGGCTATCAAAACACGCAAGACGGCAAAAAGGTAACAGGCGGATATCCCGACCATTTTTCGACGGTACTGACAATTATGCTGAGATCGATCGGGATTCCGGCGCGAGTGGCTGGCGGTTTCGATACGGGAGAATTCAACCCGTTTACAGGTTTGTATGTAGTGAGAAATACCGACGCTTTCTTGATGACGGAGGTATATTTTCCTAAATACGGCTGGTTGGGTTTTAATCCGATTCCCGGTTATCCGCTGATTCCGGCTTCGGTGGAAGATAACCAGACTTTTAGCGCGATCGAATCGTTTTGGAAGTGGATCGCGGGTTGGCTACCGACACCTGTGAGAAGCGGGCTCGATTCAGTTATCGGTTTTGTAATTGGCTGGATCAGCTTGATTCTGGGTTGGTTTCTGGGACAGTTTGCTAGGGGTTGGGTGGGGTTATTTACTGGGTTGATTAGCGCGATCGGCTTTGGCTTTATTGGCTGGTTAATTTGGGAAGGTTGGCGCAAATGGCGCTATCGGCGCTGGCTGCATAAGTTACCGCCGGTGGAGGGGGTTTATCAGCAAATGCTAAAGGATTTGGCGAGTCGGGGATTTGCCAAGCAAAAAGCTCAAACGCCTTTGGAGTATGCAGAGACAATGCGCGGCCACCATGCAACTGATGAAGCCGAGGTAATTGAGGAAGTTTCGCAAGCTTACGTGCGGTGGAAGTATGGCGGCGAAGCGGGTAATTTGAACCAGTTGCGGCAGTTGGTGGAAAATTTGAGGCGATCGCACTTGCAGAAACTAAAAAAGCGCTGGTTTTAAGATACGACGGCGGTTGAAACCGCGTCTACACAAACGAAGTCCGCCGGACGCCGACTGAAGATAATTAATAGAATCTGGTGATTTTAACCGATCACTCTTGAACCCGCGGAGGCGGGTTTTGTTTGTATAGAAGCGGTTTCAACCGCCGGATGTTCTATGGTATGCGGATAAGAGGACTTGAACCTCCATTCCTTTCGGAACCAGAACCTAAATCTGGCGCGTCTGCCAATTTCGCCATATCCGCAATTTGACACTTGACTATTATATCACAGCACAAAGCCATGCGTCAAGATCCAGAAACCAGGTCATTTTTGCACGCCCGGTTCACTGAGTTGCAGGCACAGCAATTTTCCGTATTTTTAACTCGTCACTTAGCTTTGCCCGATCGCCTTCCAAGTGATTTCGTCCACCACACCGTCAGCAGTCAAACCCTTATAGTCCTGAAATTCCCTGACAGCCGTAGCAGTGCGAGCGCCAAAAATCCCGTCAATCGGGCCCGGATCGTAACCCTGCATTTCCAAACGCACCTGTAGTGTCTTCACCTTGGAACCCGCCGCGCCTTTAGTCAGAGCAGTTGCAGGATTTGCCGGAACTCGATCGCTCTTTTGAACGGGAGCGTCGCTTTTAATAGGAGCATCGCTCTGCAAACTTTCAGAAGCTGACACCGGATCTGCGGCTAAAGCTGTCCAAGTTTGTTTGTCCACAATGCCGTCGGAGTTCAAGCTTTTAGACTTCTGAAAAGAACTGACAGCCGATTTGGTGCGAGAACCGTAGGAACCGTCGATCGTCCCGATCGCAAAACCGTGAACTTGTAACCGCTGCTGTATGGCAGCAACTTCAGGCCCGTCTGCTCCCGCCGAGATAGTTTTTTCCTTTCTCACAGGCTGCTGCTCCCCTGCATAAAAAGGCTTATTAAACATCTTTCCTTGGGAATTTGCCTCCGGCTGTGTAGACGCACCCGGATCGGCAGGACTCACAAAGTCTCTGCGGTATTGTTCCTGCACAAAGGGTTTGGAGTCGAAGGCTGCATTTGCCTTTTTGGTCAACCCAGGAGCGAGCAGAGCTAGCAAGCTAAAAATCGTAACAGTAGTTAAACGCATAAGTTTCATCCTGTTGGTAAAGTTTGACAAGGTTTCCCTGTTTTCATGTTTCTCAATCTCATTGTATTACCCGGATAGCTTTCTGAGAAATATCTGTCCAGGCCTTTAAAAGTTCGGTAATGGGACAGCAGCAGTCAGGAGTTGCTAGTTGGAAGTTACGAATTGGAAGTAGGGGCCGTTTCGCACTGTTCCTCAAAAACCGGGTTTCTGACGAGATGTTTCGTTACCAAATCCAATATTTTCCTAGAAACTGGGTTTCTTAGCATAAGTCCTATTGTACAAAACCTGCTCTCCTTCACAAATCTTTACTCGCGGGTTTTCTACAAAGTCGATCGCTCCGAGGCCAAATTTTTTCTCTCAACCGGCCCCTACAAATCCAAAATCGCCACTTATCGGTTCGCGTGTTCTGCCAATAAAGCCTTCGCTCTCGGCTTGTAAATCAGATAAAACAGCGCTTCTATGTAGCGGAGCATATCTTCGCGGTTTTCCTTAGACGAGTAGTTCCAGAAACCGTAAGTCTTGGCCAGAGTCAGCAGCCTGCTAGTATGAATTTTCCAGGTATAGGTGCTGTAAACTCGGTCAATTCCTCGCGTTGAAATTTCATACCAATAGTTAGGATTTTGTTCGCATTTAGAGAAGAAATCGAGAATCTTTTGGGCAGTTTCCTGGTGGTTTGTCGGGTTGATATAAAACCCATTTACCCCATCTTGAATAATTTCCAGCGGGCCGCCAAACTGAGTCCCAAAAGTCGGAATACCGGTAATCATTGCTTCGAGAATTGTCAAGCCGAAAGCTTCAAATAAGGCGGGCTGAACAAATATACCTTGACCGTCGGCGATTACCCGGTAGATTTCCCCGGACAGGCTTTTGGAAAGCCGCACTCCCAGCCAGCGAATTTTACCGTGCAGGTTGTATTGCTCGATAATTGTGTAGAGCTTTTTAATTTCTTCTGCTTCTTCGTAATCTTCGGTTTCTTCGACTCTCAGCTTGCCGGCTACCAGAATTAAGTTGCATTTTGCTTGCAATTCTTGGCTTTTGCCAAACAATTCTGCTAAGCCTGTCATGTTTTTAATGCGATCGAGCCTGGCCATCGAAAACAAAGGGCGCTTTTGCGGATCGTCGAGCGTTCCGAACACCTGTTCGGGGTCTTCTAGGGTAAACAGCAGTTCGTTGAGCCGATCGCGATCGCCCTGTACCCGGTCTTTTGTCCGCGTGTAAGGAAAATATACGCTTTCGTTGACTCCCGGCGGCACAACATTAAATTTAGGGCTGAACAATTCAATGCCGTTCACAACGTGGTACAAATCCGGCATAGTAAAACAATTGTAGGATTCGTACTGCCCGACACTATCGGCTTTGCCCACAATCTCTTGATAGGTGCTGCTGACAATAAAATTAGCCGCATTCATGGCAATTATATCAGCAGTAAATTGCAGCGCAAAATGATATTTTTCCTCAGATTCTTGCCAATAAAGATTGCTGAACAAATATTTAGATTTTTCCAGCGCGTGGGCTATATTACACTGAGTAACCTTGAGTTTTCTCGACAGCAAAAATGCTACCAAATTGCCGTCGGAATAATTGCCAACAATTAAATCTGGTTTCCCCTGAAACTCAGCCAGCAGTTCTGTTTCGGCATCGATCGCGTAAGTTTCCAGATAAGGCCAAATCTCGAAACGCGAAATCCAATTTTGAGTTAGTTTGGGATTGAAATCCCGGAAGGGAACCCGCAGAATCCAAGCATTCTCGGTGCCGTGAACTTTTTCTAAACGTTCATTGCAGCGCGTGCCGTCGCTGTTAGCAATTAACCGGGTGAGAATAATTACTTTAGGTTTTGCGCCTAAACTATCGAGACCGGCAAGATGAATGTCTTCTTGCAGTTGTTTCTCTAAATTTTTGGCTTGATCTAGGACATAAACTACTTGTCCTCCCGTATCCGGCCGCCCCAAAACTCCTTCTTGGCCGAACCAGCCGTGAGGAGAAACTAGGACGATTTTGAAAATCATCGGGATGCGAGAAATAAATGCTTCTAGGGTTTGCGGATCGGGGGAATCGATTAATTCGTCGAGAATTCCTAGGGTTTCTCCGACGCGGGCTGCGGTATTTCCCCAACCTGCGTCCAAACCCATCATTTGCAGGACAAATCGAAATCTTTCGTAGGGTTCGTCTTCAGAAAGTTCGCTGACAAAGGTGAGGGCTTTTTTGACTTGTTCTGAAAGTTGTTCTTGGGATTTTATGCGATCGTTAATTAGTAATTGTACGCCGTTGTAGCGGTGGATTCGCAAGAAATCAAATAGAGTTTCCTGCCACTGTTTGGAGTCTTGAAACAGTTTACTGGACAGGTATCGGTTGAGGAATTGTACTCCTTTGCCGATGTTTTTGGGGTCGCGAAGGGAGGGGGAATAGTCGTAAAACGGGCCGAAATCTATTTCAAAAATGTCGCCTTCTTGGGGGTTAAAGTGGTTGACATAGCGATCGCGCACGTCGAGCAATTCTTGGACTGTCATCGGCTCGATTGTCAAGTCATCTCCAACTCGCACTATTTCCATTGTCGCAATTTTTGGTCGCAGCAGGACGCAAAGGCTGCCTTCTTCAAAAATAATTTCCTGAACGTAGTAAATCAGTTTGCTTAAATGAGAAGATTGATGGAACTGTTCGGGCTTTTCGTATTTGGTGCAGTAGGCGGCAAAAGCGCTAACTATGTCATTTCGCAGTAAATATTTGTTCCCTAAAGCCCTCAAATCGCTGGCAAACTGCCGCAAGTCGGTTTTTTCGTCGCTGGAAATCACAGCATCAAAGAGTTCAGACATAGATACCCCTAATTTTAATTTTTTTATTTGACCTGAAAAATAGAGCGATACTATCTGAGTATCGCCATATCTTTTGGGACGGCTACTTTTTTTAATTTCATTTTAAAGCTTACAATCTAAAATTGCTATCCCTCAAATGACATAAAATTCCCCGTATTTGTGGCGAATGTAGCGGACAAACGGATCGATCGTTAAAGGTGAACCGGTCACGCGATCGATCAATTCAACAGCAGTGTATTTGCGGCCGTGCTGGTAGATGTTTTGTTTGAGCCAGTCGTGGAGTAGAGTAAAGTTTCCCTGTTCTATTTGTACGGTAATTTCGGGATTGTTTTTGACTGCAGTTTCGTAGAATTGAGCGCTCATCAAGTTGCCGAGGGTGTAACCTTGGAACATTCCGCCGATCGTCCCGACGTACCAGTGAACGTCCTGCATCGCACCATCGCTGTCGGTGGCGGGGACAACGCCGAGGTCAGTTTTATAACGTTCGTTCCAGGCTTCCGGGAGGTCTCGCACTGCTAGTTTGCCCTCTACCATTGCCAATTCTAGGTCAAAGCGGATGGCGACGTGGAGGTTGTAGGTTACTTCGTCAGCGTCGGTGCGGATGAGCGATCGCGAGACTTTGTTAATTGCCCGGTAAAATGTGTCAGTGGATACCTGTCCCAACTGTCGCAAAAATACGCCTTGGAGTTGCGGGTAAAAACATTCCCAAAAACCGCGACTGCGCCCGACCAAATTTTCCCAAAGCCGCGACTGGCTTTCGTGCACGCCGGAGGAAATGCCGCCGGCCAGAAGCGTGCCTTCAAATTCCGGGGAATTGCCGAGTTCGTAGAGGGCGTGTCCGGCTTCGTGGATGCTGCTGAACAAAGCTTGATCCAAATGATCTTCGTAGACGCGGGTGGTGATACGCACGTCGTCTATGGAGAAGTTGGTCATGAAGGGATGGAGGGTGGTGTCTTGCCGTCCGCGCTGGAAGTCGTACCCCATGCGTTCTACGACTGTGCGGGTGAATTCTAGTTGCTGGGCTTCTGAGAAGTATTGGTGCAAGCAGGAGTCGTCGGCGGCGGGTTGGGAGGTGATGGCTTCGACTATTGGGACTAATTCTTGACGCAGTTGGGCGAACAGCGGGCGCAGCAAGGATACTTTCATGCCGTAGTCGCTGCGATCGATCAAAGGATCGGCGATATGTTCGTATCCGGGGAAAAAGTCGGCGTACTGTCTGCTTAATTCTAGGGTTTTTTCGAGATAGGGTTCGACGGCTGCGAAGTTGTTGGCTGCTTTGGCTGTGGCCCAAACTTCGTAGCAGTCGGCTTGGTGGCGGCAGAGTGCGGACATGAAGGTGGCGGGGACTCTGGCGGCGCGATCGTAGTCTCTGCGGGCGATGCGGATCAGGCTGGCTGCGGTGGAGTCGTAGGGGAGGGTTTGTTCGTAGAAACGCAAGTCTTCTAGGAGTTCGCCTATTTTGGGGTCAGTAAATTTTTCGTGGGATATTTGTTTGAGAGTGGCCAACTGACGGCCTCTGGCGGTTGCACCTTTGGCGGGCATATAAGTCGCCTGATCCCAATGCAGCAGCGACGAGGCTGATTCGATGTCAGTAACTTCTCTGAGGTGGGCTGCGAGTTGAGCAAATTTTGCTTGAGTTTTGTCTAGGGTTTGCATGATTGGGGTTGGAGGTACTGTTTTGCCTAAAAAGGTTACAGTGCGGCATTGGTATCCATCAATCATTACTACCCTGAAATCAAGCTAAAAACCGCACTTCTTCCAGTATTGTACGCAATTTCGAGTCATTTTGGCAGAGTTTCCGGTATTTCTTCGGATTGAGCTCGATCGCCCTTGATAAATTTTCGATCGCCTTGCTGGTGATGGTTGCTAAGGCTTCGGGGTTGTTTGTACCATCGCCTGCTGCTTTTTCTAGGACGTAAATGCAAGCTTTTTGGTAGTAAAGATTTGGATCGTCGGGTTTGAGTGCGATGATTTTATCGTAGGACTCTCTGGCTTCGGTAAATCGTTGGATTTTTTTGAGGGCGACGGCGCGGTTGTACCACGCTTCGGTGTTGTCTGGCTGCAATTCTACGGTTTTGTCCCAAGAGGCGATGGCTTCTTCAAACCGTTGTAAGTTGGCGAAGGCCAGGCCGCGATTGTACCAGGTTTC
>JBBSNU010000030.1:0-15697 GCA_038260455.1 Chroococcales cyanobacterium
CAGTTTATTCCTAATTTCCCTTAAGGGATGTGTCTCCGCTGCAAGGAGTTTTTTATGAACCCCTCTCCCAACCCGTCTTCCAAATCGTCCAAATCTACTTCTGCTCGCAAGGCTCAGCCAAGCGAGCCCGCCGTGAATCAGTCCGCAGTTACAGCCTCCGCGCCCGAGACACCAGACGAAAGTCCCGTGTCTCCCCCGCCATCGCCGGCTGCACCTGTTGACCTAGATCGATCGCCAGCATCAACAGACGCGCCAGCGACAACAGACCCGCCAGCGACAACAGACGCGCCAGCGACAACAGACGCGCCAGCGTCAACAGACCCGCTGCAACGCCCCCGCTACAGTTCTGCCCCCGACAAGGACAAAACAAAGCCAAAAGACCCGCCGAGCAATGCTCCTGCACCCTCCGCGCCAGCAGTGCCGTCGGAATCTGCCAGCAATACTCCATCAATCGCAGTCTCCGTGCCCGCAACAGGCGAGCCAGCAGCTAACGAAAGTCAGGCCGACGATGACCTACCCTCGGTCATGCGCCAACATCCCATTCCACCCCCCAGCGAACCCAGACAGTACCGAGCTGTTGGTTTGGTGCGGGGCCGCTACACCCAATCAGAAGAGCAATTCACCAGAGGTATGCTGATTGCTGCCGACGGAACTGCCATCGACGCAGTTTTGCTTGGTAGAGTCATGAGTTTAGTCAAAAATCACCTGGATCTGGAACAAGAACACCTGTGGGTGGTCTATCCCCGCACCAGGCAAGAAGACGGCAACTTGCACGCCCAGATTATGGGAGTTTGGGAGCCGGAAACCCTCAAGAAATCTCCCGAACCGTCCTCGGATGAGGAAAATCTGGAAGCAGGCGAGATTGAGGCTAGCAGCGAAGCATCGACGGCATCTGTGTCGCCCTCGGAACCTGATGTTGAAGATGGCTATTTTTCGATTCGAGGCGAGGTGATTTATCAACAATCGCAAGAGGAAGAAAAGTATCTCATCGTCAAAATCAAGCAAGCTCCTCGCAAGAATGAGGACAAGATGAAGTTTTTTAAGCTGAAACTCAAGGGGGATGTAGGCACAAAGGCGATCGGGTTTTTTTGGGATTTCCACGTCAAATTGAAAGCTGAAAGTCTGATGATTGAGCAGGCTAACAATATTGGCGCCCTGCCGATTAAGAAGCGGAAATTCCCCCCTGGCAGCAAGCCGCCCGGTGGCTACAAAGGAGGGGGAAACAAGCGTCCCTTTACTCCTAAACCCAGCGGTGACGGCTCTCCTATAGAACGTCCTACCATCAAGTCTGCAGCAGGAGCAGCAGCAGCACCTGCTGTCCCCAAGGAACCTCTTCCTAAGCCGGTGAAGAAGCCTAAGCCGATCGAGGAATAAGGCGATTTTAGATTTTGGATTCTTCGACTGCGCTCAGAACAAGTTTTGGATTTGAGATTTTTGGTGAGTGCATCAGGAATGAAAATTTAATAACTTAAGCGATTGCTCGTTACCAGGCTCTGCCTGGTAATGCAGATCCGGAGGCTCTGCCTCCTTTGATCTGGCAACTTACAGGAGAGAAGACTGTAGGAGGTGCTTAAGTTATTAAGTTTTCGATCCTCAGTTTCCAATGCGTGCAGTTTTTTACTCAAAAATCTTGAATCCTGGACGCACTCGCGAGGCTCAAAAACCGGGTTTCTTGACCAAAACAATCGCTTTCAAGCAAAGCTGGCGACAAGAAACCCGGTTTCTCAGGCACGAAAATTTAATAAATTAAACATCTGCCACACTCCTCTGTTTCCAGAAGCCTAGGGGTAAAGAGAGGCAGAGCCTCCGGATCTGCATTACCAGGCAGAGCCTGGTAACGAGCCAATCGCTTGAGTTATTAAATTTTCAATCCTCAGACGCTGTGCGTCCACAAAAAATCCAAAATCTAAAATCGAAAAATGGAAAATCTAAAATCTTTTATTCCAGCCTGACTTGCGCGCCCCACAAATCTTGCGGGAGAAATACTCTGTCGGTGGGTAGGGGAGCAACTGGGGCCGTGAGGGTAAATTGACCAGCTTCAATTTGCTGCTTCAATTCCAATGCTACTTGCCGCGAGAGAAACATACTCGCTAGAGGGGCCGCCCGCACCGGTTTGCCCTCGATCAGAATTCGACCAGTTTTTAATTGAGCGTAGCTGACTAAACCAAATGTGGGACGAACGCGCCGGGGGATAGAGAAATCTACCACCGGCGCTACTATTTTTTTGTCTGAGACTGCACAGTTGGCTACGACTGTTTCGTTTAAGACTGGAAAAGGGATGCCGACTCCTAGCATCAGCGATGGGCCGTAGTTTTTGAAGTAGCAGCCGCGCACCCATTTGGAGTTCATATGTTTGGCGTCGCCGATGAGTGCGAGGGTGGCGGCTGGGCCGATTGGGGTGCCGTTGGGCTGGCGTTTTTGCAGCGGGAAGTGCTGGGTTCCTTCCCAGGTGATGTAGCCCTGAGCCCCTCCTAGCAAGATGCGGGTGCCGATGCCGATGAGTTGGAGGTGGGGGTCGTTGAGCAGGGGAGACATGGCTCCCAGGCTCGAATACACGGCGTTACCGAGGTTTGGTTGCAGGGGGCCGAGGTAGGTGAACAGCGGGCGATCGCCCCCGTTAACTCCCACAATAAAGTTTTGATATGCGTTGCGGGGATTGAATAAATAAAACTGGTTGATGGTATCGCGGGTAATCGTGGTTTCAAAGGAGGCGCGGGGGTAGCAATCTGTGACTTGCCCCAAAGCTCGCAACTGCACGGGTTTACCGGCGATTAAGTCTTCGATGACGTGTCCGCCTCCCCGTTCCCGAGATTCTTCGCCGTCTTCGGCTACTTGGGTGGCTCCCAAGTACAGGTCTACAGCCCCAAAGCCGGAGTAGGCTAAAACGCCGTCTAGCCAGCACTGGCGGATTTTGATCGGGGGGTCGGTATGGCCGAGGTTGATGATTGCGCCTGATGATTCCATCGGCTCGAAGGTGCCTGCGGTAATCACATCGACTTCTTTGGCGGCTTGGCTAATGCTGGTTTCTTGGACTCTACTTTTGAGTTCTTCGATTGTCCAGACTGTAGCTTTGCCTTGGCTGATTTTATCGTTGATTTCGTCGATCGATCTCATAATTTTAGTTTTAGGTTTTAGTTTTTAGTTTTTAGTTTTTAGTTTTATTTATGGCGATCGAGTTGCTAAATTTTTATCGCGTGTTTTACACAGCACGCGAGCGGGGACGCTCGCACTGTAAAAAACTTTTTGCGAAAATGAGATGCTCCCAGGAATTCAGTCCTCACTCTGGGAATCAAGAAGGACTGAAGTCCTCACTACAAACCTGAATTATTGATTGACAGTATCGTCATTTTCTGCTTGGTCTGCGATGTCTGTTTTTTGTTCTGGAAGGCTTTCTTGTCTGTGATGTTTTACTCCTAGAGACTCATATTCTTCGTGAATAGCTGAATCGATTGCTGCTAAAGTTTTAGGATTCGCGTCCCAATGGTTGAGAATGTCTTTAATTAATACTTCCCTAATCCAAACTTGAGCTACAACGGTGAGTGGGAGGGCAAGTAGTAGTCCTAAAAATCCAAAAAAGGTGGCGAAAAATACTTGAGCAATTAATGTTACTGCTGGCAGCAATGATACTTGCTGTGCCATGACGTAGGGAGTGAGGAGGTTGCTTTCAAACTGTTGAATTAGAAAGTAAAGAATCAAAACTAAGCCGGATTGCAAGGGAGAGTCTAAAAGTGCGATCGTCATTGGCGGAATGACGCTCATCGTGGGGCCAATATTGGGAATCAAGTTAAGAAATCCTGCTACTACAGCGTGAGCTAACGGTAGGGGAACTTGCAAAATTGACAAACCAATTAAGCTCAACAAAGCAATCACGCTCATGCTAATGAGAGCGCCGATAACCCATCGACCGAGAGCTATTTCGCATTCATCTAAAATACCATCGATTCGCCGGCGGTAAAAAGAGGGAAATAGTTGTAGAAATGCTTTGCGGTAAGAGAGGGGATCTGCTAAGGTCATCAAGGTCAAAACTAAGACTAGCAAAAAGCTGAGGATAACGCCTAATGTGTTGCCGACAAAAGCTCCTGCACCGCCAACGAGTCGGTTGAACAAGGGTTGCAGTTGTCGCATAATATCGTTAACATCGAGATTGGGCAGCAGCCGCTGATCGATTTGTCCCGAGAAGCGAGCTTCGATTTGATCTACCCAATCGTTGAGTTTGGCGATTCCTTCAGGTGCTTTTTGGGTCAGTTGTTGGAATTGTAGAGCAAAGGGCGGTACAATTATCAGGAACAAGCCTACCAAAACCAAGACTAAAAAGCTAATTGATAAAAGTACGGCGATCGACCTTTTGAGTCGGAATTTTTGCAAGTAGCGTGCTAGTCTGTTTAAGGCTGTGGCTAAGACGATAGCGGCAAACAGCAGCAGCAGGGCTTGCCTGATTTGCCAGAGGATGTAACAAGATGCGATGAGGGCTAATAAGCCCATCCATTGTCCTAGCTTCATTCGATTTTAGCTTTGAGATTTGAGATTTGAGATTGAGGAGTAGAGTATTGGGAATTATAAGACTATAACTCTTCGTATCTCTCGTTTAAAGCCGCATCTCGATCCCCCTCGCATCCTCCTTAAGAAGGGGAAATTTGAGCAATTTCTTGTTCCCCCCGACTATCCGGGGCGCTAGGGGATCTAGGCATAATCGTCAGACACCAGTCTGGCACTACATTCACAGCTTAAGTTGACTCCTACCTTCACTAAGATACTCTATTAGGACAGCAAAGAAAGCAATTTCCTCAATTACCTTTGGCGAACACCTGCTGCGCTGTCAGATTCAATTCTGGGAAAGTTGGGGACTCAATTACCTCAGCCCCTCTAAATTGTTTAACTTGGTATTCTCCATCAATTAGTTGGTAAACCGAAAAAGTAGGTTGTTTAGGATTGCCGATAAATCGTCTCCCGCCTAATCCTAAATAGTCTACAATCCAATATTCTTGGATGCCCATTGACTCGTAAGCCTCTAATTTTAGGGAGTAATCATCGGCCCAGTTAGTGCTGGTTACTTCTACAATTAGGGGAACTGATGAACCCATTGTAATAATTGATGATTTTTCCCAGCGTGGCTCGTTTACAATGGTTTGTTCATTGAGTACAATCATATCTGGTTCATACCCAGATTCCTCGCTGATGGGTTTGATGACAGATTCTTTGGGGATGAAGTACGGTAAATTGAGACGCTCAATCTCAATTCCTACCTTCAGTACGAGAAAACCTGTCAGTTTAGAATGTTTCCCTGTTGCTTTTGGCATTTCAACAATCTCTCCATTGTGCAATTCGTAGTGGTGTTCTGAGTTTTCAGGATACCAGTCAATAAATTCATCAAATGTTACAAATTCAGGTAGGGCTTGAATCATGGTGATGGCCTCAAGTTTTGTTGTGATGGTTGTGCTGGGATGGGATTTAGTTGTCTTTAGATAAGTCTAGCCCGATCGCACTTTTCGATCGCACTTTTCGATTCTGTCTCTACTGCTGTTTTTGCGATCGCTCTTTCGAGGGCAGCCTTGTCCCTAGAATTGACCTTGAGTTGTATAATTAGGCATTGAGACTATTATGACAAGTCTCTACTGGGGCTGGATGTGGGGTTGGAAGGTAACGAAAGGGCGATCGAACAAATTTACCAAGCCGGAAGTGCGATCGCACTTAATACATTTTAACAGGAAAAAAGCTATGAATGAGGATATTTTAGGAAAGATTGCAGCTTCCAGGAGAGGTAAATCATAATTGTTTAAGATGCTTTAAGTAGTTTGATATAGGTTCGCATAATGACACAAACACTTTTACGGCCACTAGACCAACGGTTCATTCATTCTGGGATTAGCTGGGAACAGTTCAAACTAATTGAACAGGGGTTTTCTGAGTCTCCGGGAATCAAGTTGTTTTATTACAAAGGAGAG
This sequence comes from Chroococcales cyanobacterium, assembly GCA_038260455.1. GTDB lineage: Bacteria > Cyanobacteriota > Cyanobacteriia > Cyanobacteriales > Microcoleaceae > Microcoleus. The sequence continues at coordinate 5,943 of JBBSNU010000030.1, forward strand.
GTAGAAATCTTGGCAGTTTCCCCGGAACACGAATTTTTTAGTAGGACAATTTGTACGCTGCTGGCTATCTACTGCGCCGAAAATGAAATTGAGTTTGCACCTACGGGAAGCTTTACCCAAGAAGAGGAAGGGATAGTGTCTGTACAAGCTGATGAATCTTATTTTATTGGCAGACGCATCACCCCAAATTCTCCTCCAGATTTATGTATCGAAGTAGTTTTCACTAGCGGTACTGTCAGAAAATTGGAACGCTATCGAGTGTTGGGAGTTTCTGAAGTCTGGTTCTGGGAGGATGGTATGTTGGCTATGTATCGTTTGGGTTCTGAGGGTTATGCTAAAATTTCTGCAAGTGTTGTTTTGCCAGATTTAGATATTAATTTACTGTGTCGCTGCTTGCTGATGGCTTCGAGTGTGGAAGCAATGAGGGAGTTTAGGAGAGGAATTGCTGGTTAGGGCGATCGCACTTATTTTGTTATGCTTAAGTCAGTTTGAGTGGGTTGGGTTCGCCAGTCTAGAAGTGCATCTATAATGATACTGGGGCAAACAGGGCGATCAGGGCGATCGGGCGAAATTGTCAATCTGAGAGTGCGATCGCATATTACTTACAATTAAATTACATCCCGTTAAAACACGATCTATGACCTACACTACACCAAAATTATTTAGCTTTGAGGAGTTTATCTCCCAATATGGGGATAATACACGCTATGAACTAATTGATGGAGAACTCAGAGACAGGTCACCTACTGGTCCTCACGAAGCTGTTGCTGGGAGCGTTGCGGGTAGAATTTATGTCGAAATCTTTCGGGATAACTTCAACTGGTTGGTGCCAAAAAATTGTCTAATCAAACCACTATATGCTGAAGCTACAGCGCTGCGTCCTGACATAATTATTTTAGATAAAGCAGAACTAAGTCAAGAACCACTTTGGCAAAAAGAACCAGTTATTTGTAACGGTAGTACCATTAAGCTTGTTGCTGAAGTGGTCAGCACTAATTGGCAAGATGATTATGCAAGAAAAGTGGAAGAGTACGCTTTTTTGAATATCCCCGAATATTGGATTGTGGACTTTCGGGGCTTGGGTGGTTGGCAATTTATCGGCAATCCAAAGCAACCGACTTTCACAGTCTGCCAATTAGTTAATGGTGCATACCAGCAGCAACAATATCGCTTGGGAGATACTATTTCTTCTTACTTGTTTCCAAATTTACAACTGAAACTCGACGACATTATGCCGACTTAAAAATCTAGGATCTCTCTTTTAGTGCCAGGGCGGTGTTTTCATCTATATTTCAACATTTTTTAACAGGAAATAGGCGATGAATGTTATTTTAAATCCAGAATTAGAACAGTTGATTCAATCTCAGTTAGACACGGGAAAATATGAAAACGTACAAGCGGTGCTAAGAGAAGCTTTGAGGCTTTTTTATGAGCAAAATAGTCGCCGAATCATCGCTCGTAAAGTAAAGGATTTATTTGATAAAACGCAAGCTATACCAGAGGTTCCAGGAATTACAGAGGAGGAGATTGCAGTCGAGATTGAAGCTTACAGGAGAGGTGAATGAGGGTTGTTGTTGATACTAATATTTTAGTGTCTGCGATTTTGAGGGGACGGATGCCCAAAACAGCGATTCAGTCAATCATCGATCGCCCGGACTGGGAGTGGCTGGTATCAGTAGAAATTATAGCCGAATATAAGGATGTTTTGTTACGTCCCAAGTTTAAGCTAAGTCAAGAAGTAATAAAAGAATGGTGGGAGATATTTGATACTTATTTTCTCACTATCCCCTTGATTTGACTATGTTGCCACGCCCGCCAGCCTAGGATCGCAGCTAGGATGATACTGGGGGAAAGCACAGCGATGAGGGCGTTTAAGTCGGTGGAGGGTATGGATAGGCTGGGCCCTGCGTATTTGATGGCAAGGGAAAGGGCGGCGGAGAAGCAGAATACTTTGAGGATGGGGCTGATGTTGGTGTTCATGGATGTGCTGGTTGGGCGATCGAGTGGATGAAATGCCTTTCCATCTTATAATACAATACGCTTGGGTTAACGCTATTTGTTTCCCGGAGATCCCCCTAAATCCCCCTTAAGAAGGGGGACTTTGAACAACTTCTTGTCCCCCTTAAGAAGGGGGACTTTGAACAACTTCTTGTCCCCCCCCTTTTTAAGGGGGGTTAGGGGGGATCTGGCTTAACTGAACTGTATTGTTTTATAATACGAAGCACCCCAACATAATTTACCAGCATCAAAAGTAATTCAAAATGGAAAATCAAGAATCTGATTTAATAGACCAAATCCGCCAGCAATTTGACTATGCCCCTTTTCCCAGAATTCCTCTCGAAAAATCTCCTGAGTCTGAGTATGAGTCGCTTTACCTTCACAACCTTGTAACTGCTTACTACTTCAGAAATCGGAAAGTCGTCAATACAGAAGGCAAACTTATTCTGGATGCGGGATGCGGTAGCGGCTACAAATCCTTAATTTTGGCTGTCGCTAATCCGGGGGCTAAAATTGTGGGAATTGATTTGTCAGAAGAATCTGTTAAATTAGCCCGCCACCGCTTGCAATATCACGGCTTTGAGAATGCCGAATTTCATGCGATAAAAATAGAAGATTTACCCAGTTTAGGTTTGCAGTTCGACTACATTAATGCAGACGAAGTGCTTTATTTATTGCCCGACGCTGTTGCAGGATTGCAGGCGATGAAATCGGTTCTCAAACCCGATGGGATTATTCGGACAAACCTACACAGTTCCATTGGTAGGGCGGGAGTATTTCGCGCTCAAGCTGCTTTCAAAACAATGGGATTGATGAATGGAACCCCAGGTGAGTTGGAGATTGAAATAGTCCGGGAGACTATGGACGCGCTGCAAGATGAAATATGGATCAAAGCAGTTAGTTGGAATTCTGATCGCTCAAACGATGAGGCGTGGATTCTGTCAAACTATTTGTTGCTGGGTGACAAAGGCTGTAGCGTGCCTGAACTGTTTGCACTTTTGAGAGCCTCCGATCTAGATTTTATCAGCATGGTGGCATGGCGCAGGTGGGAGTTGATGGATTTGTTCAAAGATCCAGATGATTTGCCGGCGTTTTTGGCGATGAGTCTGCCAGAAACTTCTGTGGAAGAGCGACTGCATTTGTTTGAACTGTTACATCCGCAGCACCGCCTGTTTGATTTCTGGTGTGGCAATCCCGGCACTCAGGCTTTTGTGCCCGTTGCGGAATGGACAGAGGCTGACTGGCAGTCGGCGCGGGTGCATTTGCATCCTCAACTCAGGACTTCTCAGGCGAGGGAAGATTTGAGTAATTGCATTGCCAGCGATACGCCGTTTGAGATTAGTCGTTATATTATTGTGCCAACTTTAGCACCGATCGCGATCGACAGTACAATTGCAGCTTGCCTGTTACCTCTGTGGGATGGGCCACAGTCTGCGGTATCGTTAGCGGAAAAGTGGTTGCAGAGCGGAGTCGAGCCTGCTGTTAATCTAGAACCCGCAGCCCAGGAGACAGCCTTCGATCAAGTCAAAGAACTGTTGACTAGGCTGGAAGTCTTTCTGTACGTGCTTTTGGAGCGTTAGCCACCAGACATTAAAAAAAAAATGGAGGGGATGATAGCAAAGCGGGGGAAACTGGGTAAGTTACATATAAGAGTTAGAAACAAGCATTCCACCCCCTCAAGGAGAAAAAAATTATGAAGACCGAATTTAAAGCCAAGTTCCTGCAACACATCAACAAAAGAAGACAGGATCAAGGTTTCACCCTGATTGAACTACTCGTTGTTATCATTATCATCGGTATTTTGTCTGCGATCGCTTTGCCCGCGTTCCTCAACCAAGCAAACAAGGCCAAGCAGTCTGAAGGCAAACAGTATGTCAGTTCAATTAACAAGGGTCAACAGGCTTACTACGCAGAGAATACTAAGTTTGGGTCTAACGTTGCCATTTTGGGTCTCGGCCTGAAAACTTCAACCACTAACTATAGCTACAGTGTAAATGCTACAGGAGCCAATGCTACCGCCCTTGCAAGCCCCACTAATCCTGATGCTCTCAAAGGATATGCCGGCGGAGTAGGTTTAGTTGATGCAGGCGACGCAAAAACCACTCAAAGCATACTTTGCGAGACTACTGGTGTTGGCGTTCCTACTGCCCCAGCTTATAATGCGACAGAAGTAAGCTGTGGTGGAGCAAACATGACAATAGTTCAGAAGTAATTCCGAATCCTAACAATAATTGTTTCTTAACAGGAGCGGGTAGGACTCTGTGTGCTACCTGCTCTTATCTGTTTTATAAAAACTGTTTTTAACAGCTTAGTCTATGGTTTCTAGTGATTTATCGGCTGTAGGATCTGATTGGCAGCAAAAAACTGATCAATTTCTGCTTCAAGGAAATTATGTTCAGGCTGCAAAGCTCTACGAACAAGCTATTGAAGAGCAACCAAGTGTCAAGTCCTACTACTGGCAGTTAGGGTTGATGTTGCTGTTGCAGGGACAAGAAGTTGAAGCTCAGACTACTTGGCTGTTGGCGGTGGCGGAGGGAGAACCTGAAGAAATAGATCGGTGGACTGAGGAACTAATACAGGTTCTGCAAACAGAGGCGGATAGACAGCGGGATCTGGGTGACTATGCAGTGGCTTGGGCAATTCGGCAGCACATCAGGGAAATGAATCCTACGGATATCAATAACCTGCTGCATTCGATCGGGCTGTCCACCATGCTTGAGACATATACAGGGGAGGAATTGGCAGATATAGGTGTCATTGAGCAGCTAAAGTTAGAACCAGCAAACAGCGTAGACTTTGAGCTATTGATGCAAGTATTGAAGAATGTTTTAGACAGGGCTCCTTTTTATCCGTCATCCTTTGACTTTACGGAAGCTAGTACAGCCCATGTCAAAGACCCCGTAACTTTTTTGAGCCTTTTAATACCCTTTGTTTATAAGATTTGCTACTCTGCAAAACAAGTTGAGTTGGCAGCACGTTTCACAGAGTTAGCCTTGCGTGTGTCTCCTCAAAATCCAGAATTATTAGGTACTTTATCTTCTTTTTATCAAGATTTGAGCGAATATTCTAAAGGAATAGAAACTGCTAAGTTATGCTATTCAGTCATGGAAGCATTAGGAGATAAAGTTTATGCTAATTTTTTGATTATGCGCGGTTTGATGGGATCTGGTGGCTATTGGGATGAATTTTGTTTAGCATTAGAAACACAGAAATCTCTATTAGCGTCTTTGATAGAAGAGCAACCGACATCCCTGATGCAGAGTGCTACTGTCCGTTTATTTATTTGTGTATTTTTTTTCCCATACTTTCACGATATCCCCCAGGAAAATATACAAATTCGCCGTCAATTAGCTCAGCTTGCTCAGTTAAATATTGAAAATTATGCAAAGGAGAAAGTGGAGAAATGTCGCCAGAGGCGATCGCCCCTTCTCAAGATTTATCCTCCTAGTAAACGTTTGAAGATTGGATATCTGTCTCATTGCTTACGCAGCCATTCTGTGGGGTGGTTAGCCCGATGGGTGTTTGAGTACCGCGATCGCGATCGCTTTGAAGTAAATGCTTACCTGCTTGGCTCTGAAATGAGCCGTGACAAGTTAGAAGATTGGTACATTAGCAAAGTTGACAAAGCTTATAAGTTAGGATTAGATAGTCACGAAGCTGCTGAGAAAATTTACGAAGATGAGATTGATATTTTAGTCGATCTAGATAGTATAACGCTGAGTAATACTTGTGAAATTATGGCAATTAAACCAGCACCCATTCAGGTGACTTGGCTAGGTTGGGATGCGTCGAGCGTGCCAACTATTGATTACTATATTGCCGATCCTTATGTTTTACCAGAATCTGCTCAGGACTACTATACGGAAAAAATTTGGCGTTTGCCTCAAACTTACATAGCAGTCGATGGTTTTGAGGTGGGAGTGCCAACTTTACGGCGCGACAGTTTGGATATCGGCAGTGATGCTGTGATTTATCTTAGCGCTCAGAGAGGATATAAGTATCATCCCGATACAGCACGACTGCAAATGCAAATTATTAAAGCTGTACCAAATAGCTATTTCTTAATTAAAGGTTTGGCGGATCAAGAATCAATCAAAAAGTTTTTTCTCGAAATTGCAGAATCAGAGGGGGTGGAGGGCGACAGGCTGCGATTTTTACCGTTGGCAGGATCGGAGGCAGAACACAGAGCTAATTTGGCCATTGCTGATGTCGTACTCGATACTTACCCCTACAACGGAGCTACAACAACTATGGAAACGCTGTGGATGGGTGTTCCTATAGTAACGCGCGTTGGAGAGCAGTTTGCCGCTCGCAACAGCTACACGATGATGATGAATGCAGGTATTTCCGAAGGGATTGCTTGGACTGATGAAGAGTATATAGAATGGGGGATTCGTTTAGGAAAAGATGCTGTTTTGCGGCAGCAAATATCTTGGAAATTGCGACAGTCACGACAAACTGCTCCGCTGTGGAATGGCAAGCAATTTACGCGAGAGATGGAAAAAGCTTACGAGCAAATGTGGCAGATATATTTAGATAAACATCAGTCATAAGGGAGATAAGGTGATTGGAAAAGCTGAAGATTCTGGTTGTAAATAATCTATATCCACCCCAGGTGGTTGGAGGCTACGAACGGGCGATCGCTGACTACGCTAAGCTTTTGCACGATCGCGGCCATCAGGTTCTGGTTATCACCAGCAACACGGAACACTTACCCACTGGTTATAAAAAAGCTGATTCAGATCCTCAGACAGTACGACGCTGTTTATCTTTATGGGGAACTTGGACAGAGCGAGGAGCACAGCCTTTTTACTCAGCTCACGTTGCAGCAATTGCTGTGCAAAATTACAAAACTTTAGAGGAAGTGTTGCGTTCTTTTCAGCCTGATGTTTGCTTAACAGGGAATGCAGATTTTTTAGGTTCGCCAATTTTAGAACAGATACTAGCTGCCGGGATACCGATCGCTCATTATGTGATGAATTCACAACCCGGATATAGCCCCGATCTAGCTCCGCAGAGTTCATTGTATCGATACATTACTGTTAGTAATTGGATTCGAGATAATTTACAAGAACAAGGCTACCCTACAGAAACAGCTCAGACGATTTACCCAGGTGCAGAAGTTGAGGAATTTTACCAAGCTGAACTTCCACCGCGCGATCGGCTCCGCATTGTCTATGCCGGTTTAGTGATGCACTATAAAGGCCCAGATGTTTTGATTGAAGCTCTTTACTTGCTCCACAATGCAGATATTGACTTTACTGCAACAATAGCAGGAGGCTCTCTAAATCCTAGTTTTGTTCAAGAACTTCAAGAATTTGTTGAATCAGAGGGCTTACAAGACAAGATTCACTTTGCTGGATTGCTATCCCGGCAGGAACTACAACAGCTCTACAAAACGCATAATATTTGGGTATTGCCCTCTCGCTTTGAAGAACCGTTTAGCATTGGTTTAATTGAAGCGATGGTTGCTGGACTGACAATAGTTGCCAGCAATACAGGAGGCTCTCCTGAAGCAGTGAAGCACGGCGAAACTGGGCTAATCTTCGAGTCAGAAAACCCTATGGATCTTGCCGATCAGTTATCTTACCTGTGGATGAATCCTGCTGAGTGGGAAAACATGGTACGCAAAGGACAGGAACGAGCCTTATCAGAACTTAGTCGCAACCGTACAATCGATCGGCTAGAATCAGTTTTATACGAACTAGCCGTTCAGGAACAAGAGTGACTCAAACTCTCTAGCTTGATTGTAGTTTTTGCCTCACTTGAATTTAGTATAAACTTCCAATAGTATGAACATCATGGGTATCATTCCAATAACTCATAACTCTAGGATGCTCTGCTGATGGTTGCTTGCTGCAAATTAAAGTGGCACGATCAATCAAATGCTGGATCGGCTCCGTCCATAAACTTGAATAGCTGATTCCTTCCGGTGTTAATGAGAGTAAATCATTGTTGTACAGCAGTTCCATATCTTCCACAACCAAATCTAAGCTCAAGAGGGTATCCATCAGCCCTTTCAAATTAAAAAATGTACAGCTCGTAGCTTCATAAGGGCTATCAGAACCTATAGGACAGAATAGCATAGCACTTTGGTTTTCATCTATATATACTGCTGTTTCGATAATTAGCTGACCTCCTTCACGCAATACATCCTTAATCAACTTCAAAGACCAGAATGGATATCTGAGATGATAAAGAACACCGGGAAAAAGTATGATATCAAACATTCCAAATGTCTCTGGTTTTAAGTCAAGAACGTTTAATTCATACATCTTGACTTTGGATTGAAAAAAAGGAATTAAAAAATTTATCGCTCCCGGAGACAAATCATTATCAATACCGATGACTTCCTGCGCACCCAGCTTTTCAGCCTCAAAGGAAAACAGACCATCTCGACAACCAATATCAAGAACGCGCTTGTTTTGAAAATCCAGTGTTGTCAAAGCTCTAAGAGGTACCTCCTGAATCGGTAAAGCGACTGTATTTCCTGATGTAAAAATATCCTCTGTTAATTGAATGATGTGGTAGAAATTGTACTTCGCTATTTCTTCTCTGATTTGATTCTCATCCATGATACTGACCTACCTTTTCTACTTTTTTGAAGCTAATCTATGCCTTCAGTAATCATATTACTTAATGTTTATAATTGGAAGCTTTTCCCCGCCAACCTGTAGAATGCTCTGTTGATTTTCATTCTCCAAAGCAACCCGATACTGAATATGGGGGATTAAGGCGGCCCACTGAGATTGGCTGAGTTGTCCCAGCAAAGAAATTTCTGGAACATCTGTCTCATCCAAATCTTCTTCGAGAAGAAGATTCATCACAACAGATGAGAAAATTAAATTCGCATCTTCTTCAGAAATATTTGTGGTGTCCAAAAGTGCCGTTATTTTATTTTTATCCGGGTGTGTCAACAGGCTTCTGATGAGAAACTCTAACTGAAGGCAGAGAGAATCTTCTGGCTGTTCCCAGTCAGGAAACAGAATTATATTAATGTCTCTAAGCCTTAAATTATTGAACAGTCCAGTCAATTCCTCTGACAGCGATATTTCTGAGGGAACAATCCTCTCTAACGGGGAATGAGAGCCACTCAGTAACTTCTCAGCAGGGACTAACTTTGGCACAATTTTCAAAACAGCTTGCGTCGCTTTTTTAGCTAATTCTATGTTGCCCATTTTCTCAGCAGTTTGTGCTAAATGCCAAAAGGTACGCCAGTAATTGCAGTTTTGATAAATAGAATCTTCTTTTTGAAACCATACACCTGTATAGTCAATAGCCCGAAGAGCAAAAGATTGACCGCACAGGCGTTCAAACTCATGAATAGCTTTTTTACAGCCTTCCCAGTGACCATAATCGTCTACCTGGACAAAGCCGTTGGCAACAACACTCTCATAAAGATTGTTAAATATATCCATTGTTGACTCATACCAATCGCCATCAGCGTGCAGTAAAGCAATGTTGCCTATTTCAGATTTAGATTGAGGTAAGGTTTGAGCAAACAGTCCCTGGACTGGTATGACAATATCTCTGACATCCAAGGATTGACAAATGACATCTAAGTTGTCAGTAAGTGGAGCTTTAAGAGTCCCAGCACCCCAATCTGTTAAGTTGGCTGGAATTCCATCATGTTTATCAGCTTCACTCGGTTCTGGCATCCCTTCAAAAGTGTCAAAAGCATAGAGGAGTCGCGGACGTAAACTGTATCGCTTGATAACGACTGCTAGAAGTGCTGCCGATCCTCCTTTGTAACTGCC
>JBBSNU010000031.1:0-15640 GCA_038260455.1 Chroococcales cyanobacterium
CGGCTGGATAATTAGGGGGAATGCAGCTATCGCACAAAACTTGTGCTTGCAAGCGGTGATATTCGTCAGGCAAACCAGGCTCCTCCGGGTCTTCACTGGGTAGATCGTACATCGTCGGTAGCACTTTTGCTTGGGAAGGCTGCGAGTCTGGTATGTACATTGTTATATGATTAGCATAAAACTACAGTTCATCTGGATTAATGCCCATGTCTCGGAGGCGATCGGCCAATCGATTTGCTCGCTGTCTTTCAGATTCAGCCCGCTGACTTTCTAATTCAGCCCGTTGTCTTTCAAATTCTTCGGGAGTCAAAACCCAATCGCCACTAGCATCGTACCAGCGCAGCCACAACCTCGAAAAACCTTCATAACAACCTTCCCACAAACCAATACCTAATTCTAACTCCGGTATCCAGAAGCGCGAATCGGTTAAAACTTGTTCGCAGTAACGATTATCAATCAATTGAAATACTCTCAGTTGATTAGTGTAGCGACTAAAAACAAAGTAGTAAGGAATCTGCAAAATCTCTTCATAAACTCGCCATTTAGTAGGCGGTTTATTTCGCACTTCTGGTGTGATTCCCAAATCTTCATCTTCAGTTCCAGGTGACAGCAGTTCCACTACTACTAGAGGACTAATATTTTCTTGCCACATCACGTAGCTGAGGCGCAAGTCCTCACCGCGATAAAATCTAGAAGCCCCCAAAACAACGAACCAATCGGGTCTTTTATACCAATTGAGATGATTAGAATCGTAGTATAGATTGAGATCTGTCGCTATAAAGATTTGGTCTAGCGGATGGTTGCGAGGGCGGCAGGTTAGGCGCAACAGTTCGGGTTGATAGTCGTGGTATTCGTCAGGCAAACCGGGCTCCTCCGGGTCTTCACTGGGTAAATCATACATCGTAGGGAGCAGTTTTGTCTGGGAATGCTGCGAGTCATGTTTGTATGCAGTCATAGGATTACCCTGGCGAGACGGCTTGAGGAGATTGAGGCGGTACGGCAATGGAGACATTATAGCGCGCTGCGATTTCTTTCGGCAGAAAGTTAGTATCTCTTGCACCGGGAATCTTGGCTAAATAACAATCACGAACTGCTAACATAAAACCTTTAATTGCCTCTGGCGAGTTTTGAAAGTCTGCATCTATTAGAAAATCGCGCCACTTGCTTTCATCTTTACCATAAATATCCACTAAATGCAATCCTGCTAAATACTCGGCTACGGGGTCAAGTACAAACCGGACATTCTCTTTGCTAGGAACATTCGTTTGCATGAGGTGGAGTTTTTCTTGGAGATAGTTGAAGCGTCTTTCCACATCTTGTGAATGGAATGCAGACAGCGCATTGATGGCATCTGGAATCTTAGTGCTAGTGGGTCGATAAGTGAGTTTCAGGCATTCCCAAGCGAGCAATTTAGCATCTTCGTGAACGGTGATATCTGTCAACTTATTCTCTACCATGTCCCGGTTCAGTTCGTTCAGGTAGGACAGCATTAAATCTGGTATATTTTCAGGCAAATTACCACTTTTGTTGCCTTCCATTTTCGCGACTAACACATCGGCGTACAGTTTGGCAAACAATACAGTTGTACTTCTGCCTTGAATTCTGATTTCCTCTAAAAGTTTAGCCAAATCGCCGCAGGCATAATGAAATTGGGAACCGTTAAAAAGATTCAATTTCCCTAGCTTGTCTAAGTATTTTTCCATGAAAGCTGATAGTTCCGATCCCTCAATTCGCAACGGGTGAAGTGTATTTTTGTTGGCTTTACCCATTGTGGAATCAAGTCGCGAAGTCACAACCAAAGCATTGATGGGAAAATCGGCAGCATTAGGGTCTATTTCCTTTTGGGTTGTTTCTGCCATTTCTGAAAAGTGGTCGGCAATTACCAGGATACGGCGCTGTTGTAGCAATTTTTGCAGCAGTTCTTCAGAAATCGGGGTGGGATGGTTGGTGATAGATTTTAATTGACCGCGTATGGCTTCAAAGAAGGGATGTTTGCCCTGGGCGACTTTACTGTCTAGTTCTTCTTCGATCAAGATTGGAATCATCAGGTGTTTGCAGAGGCGTTTGGTTTTATCGGGTTCCATTGCCCAATCGGCAATTTGACAAGCGATGCTAGTTTTGCCGATACCGCCTTCACCCCAGATGAGCAGACAGATTCGCTTTTTGGTGAAGATTGCTGGCAAATCTTGACCCCTAAGTTGAGGTAGTTTTTTGTCGTCTAATTCAAAAGAAACTGGGATGTAAGTAGCGCGGCTTTTGACTGTATTTCGTTGAGCAAATTGTTCGCGGACTGTTTCGATGTGGGCCAAAACCCAGGAATCTAGGACTCTGGGACGGTAAATAAAAATACTGATAAAGGTAAGGTCGCGAATTCGCACGGGAGCACCGCCCCATGTTTCAGGTAGTTTAAATTCGTAGGGTTTGAGTGCGTCGTTGATTCGCAGCAGCCATAGGGGACGCAGCCGGAGGATTGCAAACCACAGGGAGGGGAAGAAGATTAGGTAAATTATTGCCGCTGCTACCCATTGATTTTGGCTAATTAAATTGAATAATTTGGCGTTTTGTTCGGCTTTGAGATTCTTGATGTATACACGGAGATTTGCAATTAGTCTCTTTTCGTATGAGTCACTATCTACAAAAGACTTATCACCTTCAGGCTTAGACTGTTGCAAACTTTTCAAGACTGATTCTAGGTTTGATACAGCCTGATTTAACTCCGATGGAGTTAGCGTCTTTGCCTTTTCTTGAAGGCTAAGAGCAATGTTCTCCAACGCATAGGCGGCACTGCTACGCACATTTGTATTGGAGTCTTTCAGCAAGATAATTAGCTGTGGTACAGCAGTTTTAGCTTCTGCACCAATACTCCCCAAGGCATAGGCCGCACTAATACGCACACCTGCATCGGAGTCTTTCAGCAGGGGAATTAGCTGTGGCACAGCAGTTTTAGCTTCTGCACCGATATTCCCCAAGGCATAGGCTGCACTGCTACGCACATCTGCATCGGAGTCTTTAAGCAAGAGAATTAGCTGCGGCACAGTAGTTTTAGCTTCTGCACCCATACTCCCCAAAGCACGGGCCGCACTGCTACGCACATTTCTATCGGAGTCTTTCAGCAAGGGAATTAGCTGTGGTACAGCAGTTTTAGTTTCTGCGCCGATACTCCCCAACGCACTGGCGGCACTACTACGCACACCTGCATCGGAGTCTTTCAGCAGGGGAATTAGCTGTGGCACAGCAGTTTTAGCTTCTGCGCCGATACTCCCCAACGCACTGGCGGCACTACTACGCACACCTGCATCGGAGTCTTTCAGCAGGGGAATTAGCTGTGGCACAGCAGTTTTAGCTTCTGCACCAATATTCCCCAACGCACTGGCGGCACTACTACGCACACCTGCATCGGAGTCTTTCAGCAAGGGAATTAGCTGCGGCACAGCATTTTTAGCTTCTGAGAATTTTTGCCATCGATACCTATATCCATTCATAATTTGTGTTAACAGGTTGACAGCATTACGGCGTACCTTTACGTCAGAGTCTTTCAACGCTTTGACAAGAGCAGGAATAGCACGAGCGCCAATTCTGCTAAGAGCATCAGCAGCACTCTGGCGGACTAACAAATTCCGATCGCGCAAAGCTTCAATCAAAGCGGGGATGGCTGGTTCACCTATTTTTCCTAACTTCTCAATAGCTACCTCACTTTCCCTTTCATCGTTGCTCTTGAACTTCTCGATGAGGGACGAAATCTCTTTGGAACTAGCTTTTGCTGCGCTGACACTTTCAGCCCCAGCGCTGCGAATCAACAGTAAAGGCGATGTGAAAGATAAAAACGAGAGGGCAATTACGGCAACTAATTTTTTTCGGTAGTGCGTCGTCATGGGCCAGAATCCTTGTATTTGATGAGCCGTATCAGCCATTTGAATAATTGTATCTACATTCTCATCACACTGGTTTTCCGAATCCGGGCGATCTAAATTTGTGCTTGTCCGTGGTGAATCTATTTTAAATGCTGCTAAGAACGAGCATCGCATCTTCCAAAACACACCCAAAATTATTTACGTGTAACTTTTGCTGGGAATTTGGATATATGAATCAGGCATTTCCTGCTGCTGATGAATAGCCCAAAAACGGCGCTCAATTTCTTTAAGCACTGCTGCATCATAATAAATCATGCCGCAATCAAGACAAATCTCAACTGGCGTGTTAGGAACTAGCAAGTATTTACCTTTGTGACTGTAAAGGTAATTGATTTTACGTTCCTCATAGCGGTTGCTACCGCAGGTATTGCATCGGATTTCTCGCATGAGTTTATCCTCATTATCCCGGATTTCGGATTCTCAATCGACCTAATTCAGCAGTGATAATAGCACCTGAATGGAGTTCTTGTCCGTGAAGTGCGAGCGCCTGCAAACAAACTTCTGCTTGCTGTCTAGCTGCTAGATTAACTAAACGGATAATCCCGCAGTGAGGCACGCCTCTGACTATTGCAAGTTCACCAAAATCTTTATCTAAAGTTACTAGAATACGACCCTCGTTATACGCACGAGCAAGAATCTCTTCATCCCCTGGATCTTCAGGCCAATCTCCAGTCCATATTGCATCATGTCCAGCGATTTCTAGTAGTTGCCTAGAGCCGCCCCAAACACAAGTATCTAACAGTATTTTCATTGGCAAGCTTCCACCAAAAGCGGTTCGATACGCTCGTGACTAACCAGTCGGTGAGCATAAATTAGACAAGCTTGAATATCTGCTCTTTCTAGCCAAGGATAGCCTTCTAAAATGGTTTCAGGAGTATCGCCGGCCGCTAGCATTCCTAGAATATGCTCGACAGCCAGACGGCGACCCCGAATAATCGGTTTTCCGTTAAATATTTTGGGGTTTACGGTGATTCGTTCTAAAAGTTTTTGAGCATCCATAATTTGAGGCATAATTAGATAATAGCTATTTTATCATATTTGATGATTTCCGAACCACTTACCCTCTCAAAAAGCACTTCCATCTTAGAAGCCCAAGGATTAACTCGCCGCTTTGGCGGTTTGGTGGCTGTAAACGACGTATATTTTACAGTTCAAAAACATGAGATTTTTGGATTGATCGGCCCTAACGGCGCTGGCAAGACTACTCTGTTTAATGTAATGACTGGACTGATACCTGCTTCTAGTGGCAATCTGATTTATCAAAACGAAAATATTTCTAAATTGCGGCCTTATCAAATTGCGAATAAAGGTATTGCGCGGACGTTTCAAAATATTCGCTTGTTTGGGGAACTTTCTGTGTTGGAGAATGTGGCGATCGCCCGACACATCCACAGTCGCTCTGGAAATCCGGTATTATCATTGCTGGCGGGGATTTTCGGCTTACCAGAGTCTAACGCAATGGAGCGCAAAACCCAGCGGAAAGCCCTGGAATTGTTGGATTTGGTCGGTTTGGGCGATCGCGCGGCGGAACAAGCCAAAAACCTGCCCTACGGCGACCAGAGGCGCTTAGAAATTGCCCGCGCCTTAGCCCTGGAACCGACAATATTGCTGTTAGATGAACCTGCGGCGGGGATGAATCCTACGGAAAAGCACAAGTTAAGTGATTTCATCCGCGAAGTGCGCGCACAATTCAATTTAACTGTAATATTGATCGAGCATCACGTACCGCTGGTGATGGGATTGTGCGATCGAATTGCCGTCTTGCATTTCGGTCAGCTAATTGCCTTGGGAGAACCTGCGATTGTGAGGAATAATCCGGCTGTGATTGAGGCTTATTTGGGAGATGAAAAATAACTCAGAAAACCCGGCGATTGGAAATCGCGTCTACACAAACAATGTCCGCCTCCGCGGACTAAGACCATCAACAAATTAAGTTATATGAAATGCAAAATAGCGCACCCAAAACCACCCAAAATATCCTTTTAGAACTCAAAAATCTCTGTGTAAATTACGGCGGAATTCAAGCCCTGCAAAATGTTAATTTAACCGTAAATGCGGGCGAAGTTGTCAGTCTCATCGGCGCTAACGGTGCGGGGAAAAGTACGACGCTGAGAGCAATTTCTAAAATAGTTAATTTGCGGCAAGGACAAATTATTTATAGTGGGCGCGATATTAGCCGCCGTCAAGCTCACGAAGTGGTAAAATTGGGAATCGCCCACAGTCCAGAAGGGCGCAGGGTTTTGGCGCAGCAGACGGTGTTGACTAACTTGGAATTAGGGGCTTATGTGCGATCGGACTTCGTGGCCATCAAAGCCGATTTAGCCCGCCAATTCGAGCTATTTCCGCGCCTAGCAGAAAGGCGCACTCAACTAGCCGGAACCCTCAGCGGTGGGGAACAGCAAATGCTGGCGATCGCCCGCGCGCTCATGAGCCGCCCGAAACTGCTATTATTAGACGAACCGAGTTTAGGCTTAGCACCTGCGATCGTCAAAGAAATTTTCGCAATTATTCAAAACCTGCGCTCCACGGGCGTTACAATCTTGTTAGTCGAACAAAATGCGAATTTAGCACTCCAAATTGCCGATCGGGCTTACGTACTAGAAGCTGGTAAAATTACCCTCACAGGTATAGGATTGGATTTGCTAAACGACGAGCGAATCAGGAGCGCATATTTAGGTTGACTTGGTTAATTTTTGGACTTCTCACCGCTTTTTTTGAAGCAATAAAAGACGTTTTCAGCAAGCAAAACCTGAAAAAAAACGACGAATACGTGGTAGCTTGGTCGCTAGCATTTTTTTCAGCAATCTTTTTAACTCCCTTTCTATTTTTCATAAAAATACCCCAATTAAACCCGCAACTAAACCCACAATTTTGGATATCTTTGTCAATCGGAGGAAGCATCAACGCAGTCACCGCTATCCTCTACATTAAAGCCATCAAACTCTCGGACTTATCCCTCACAGTACCGCTAGTAGCTTTGACCCCCTTATTCATGCTGTTCACTTCACCGTTAATTGTCGGCGAATATCCCAATGTTTTTGATTATATCGGAATTTTTCTCATAGTCACAGGCTCCTATCTATTAAACATTAAAGAAAAATCTCAAGGATACCTAGCGCCCTTCAAAGCATTGCTGCACCAACCAGGGCCAAAATTAATGTTAATCGTAGCATTCCTCTGGAGTATCACCTCAAACTTTGACAAAATAGGCGTGCAGAACTCCTCCCCAATTTTTTGGTTGTTCTCATTATTTACGACTATGAGTATTGTATTACTACCAGTTTTACTGAAGAAAACCCCTAACCCCAGTCGCAAAATCATCAAACACTTACCGCTGCTAGTAACAATGGGATTTTTCAATGCTTTAGGAGTCATTTTTCAGATGCAAGCTTTAACAATGACTTTAGTAGTGCAAGTAATAGCAGTTAAACGTACCAGCGTATTAATGGGTGTACTGTTCGGCCATTTCATTTTTAAAGAAAAAGATATTCAGCAAAGATTGTTAGGAGCTGCTATCATGATTGTGGGAGTTTTCTTTATCACCTTATGATTTTCCACGGTACATTAAAAAAATCTAGCCGTAGGGTGCGTCGCCTGCGATAAATACCTAACTAAGTATCGACCATCTGAAAGCGACGCACCTGGGTTATTTAAGAGCGAGTCTAATATAAATTCTCAAAATTTTTGTTATGAAAGATGTGTTTGGTTTATTTTATCGACTATTTTGTCAGGTGCGTCGCTATGAGATTGTCTGTATTTTTTAAGAATTTTCGAGGGCGACACACCCTACAATTGTATCCGTTATCTAAGTTTGATTGTCGTTTTTATAGAGGAAAAAATAATGCACAAAATAGCCGCCACACCCGGAGGTTGGAACCCTCAAGCAGAAGGAGTAATTTTTATTCAGCAAACCCCAGCACCAATTGTATTTATTAGTGCTGCTGACACCGACATTCAAACACTCGCGGCCGCCTCATCCAAAATGCCCGCAAATTTCCCGAAAGTGCGCGCCGTAAATCTGCTTCAGTTGCAGCAACAATTAACCATTGATACCTATGCAGAAGAAATTTTAAAACAGGCGGAGGTGATAATTTTAAGGCTGTTAGGCGGGCGTTCCTATTGGTCTTACGGGTTAGAAATTCTGCGGGAAACGGCGCAGAAAACTAATGCAGCATTGATTGTGATGCCCGGTGAAGATAGTCCAGATCCAGATTTAATTAGTCATTCTAATGTATCGCTGTCCGCGGTTAATCAACTGTGGCGTTATTTCACTGAAGGCGGAGTCCAGAATTTTGTTAATGCACTCAAGTTTACTGCTGATACTTGTCTGAAAACTTCTTACAATCCGCCGCTACCTCAAACAGTTTCCCGCGTCGGGATTTATGATTGGGGTGGGCGAAAATCCCCCTTAACAAACAGGACTTTGACAACTTCTTGCCCCCCCCTTATTAAGGAGGGCTGGGGGGGATCTCCGGGCTTACCTACCCTTGCTAAGGTCGGAATTTTATTTTATCGCGCTCATTATTTGTCGGGAAACTTAGCGCCAATCGATGCACTTTGTCAAGCTTTAACAGAGCGAAATTTAGTACCGGTTCCCGTGTTTGTGTCTTCGCTGCGGGAACCAGAATTGCAAGTGGAATTGCTGGAATATTTTCAACCCAAAGACTCCGCACCAATTCAATTATTGCTCAACACCACAAGTTTTGCTGTCTCGGGTTTCAACAGTCCAGAATCGGAACAAAATAGTTTAAAATCCTTAGACGTTCCTGTATTGCAAGCCATCTTCAGCGGCGGCGGTTTAGAACAGTGGGAAACTGAATTACAAGGACTTTCACCCCGCGATGTGGCGATGAATGTAGCATTACCCGAAGTAGACGGAAAAATTATTACTAGGGCTGTTTCTTTTAAAGCTGTACAAACTTGGAATGCTGAATTAGAAACAGATGTGGTAGGATATGTCGCAGCGGGCGATCGCATTTCATTTGTAGCAGACTTAACCGCGAATTGGGTGAAAATGAAACAAACCCCAGCCGCCAACAGACGCATCGCCATAATTCTCGCCAATTATCCCACTCGCAACGCCCGATTAGCCAACGGCGTAGGCTTAGATACGCCCGCTAGCTGTGTGGAAATCCTCAAAGCTATGCAGCAAGAAGGTTATCAAGTTGACAACATCCCCGCTAGCGGTAATGAGTTAATTGAACTCTTGACTTCGGGCGTGACAAATGACCCGGAAGGACGCGAATTGCGGCCTGTTCATCAATCTTTGGATTTGGCAGAATATCAGAAATACTTCGCTACTTTGCCGCCGGAAGTACAAGAGGGAATTTCTAAAAGATGGGGATTACCAGAACAAGGTAGGGACACGGCAATGCCGTCTCCTTATTTGGCAGATAAATCAGGCCAGGACACGGCAATGCCGTCTCCCTACTTTCCGATTCCAGGAATTCAATTCGGTAATGTGTTTGTCGGAATTCAACCATCGCGGGGATACGAACTAGACCCAGCGTTAAATTATCACGCGCCAGATTTAGAACCTACCCACAATTATCTAGCTTACTATTACTGGTTGCGAGAAAAATTGGGAATAGATGCGATAATTCATGCGGGAAAACACGGCAACTTAGAATGGCTTCCCGGTAAAAGTATCGCCTTGTCTAACAAATGTTATCCCGAAGTAGCATTAGGCGCGATGCCGAATTTTTATCCGTTTATTGTCAACGATCCGGGGGAAGGTGCTCAGGCAAAAAGACGATCGCAAGCCGTCATAATCGACCACCTGACCCCGCCGATGACTCGCGCCGAACTTTATGGGCCGTTGCAGCAGTTGGAGGCCTTAATCGACGAATATTGCGAAGCCCAAAGCTTAGATCCGTCCAGATTACCCATGATTCGCGATCGCATTGTAGCCCTCACCAACCAGGAAAATCTAGATAAAGACTTAGGCATTCAACTCAATAAATCAGAATTTACCGAATTTATCACCCGCACAGATGGCTATCTTTGCGAACTCAAAGAGTCCCAAATTCGCGACGGATTGCACATTTTTGGGCAGTGTCCCCAAGGTAGACAGTTGCGAGATTTGATAATTGCGATCGCCCGCCATCCTAGCACAAATCGCGCAGGCTTAACCCGCTCCCTCGCCAAAGACTTAAACCTAGATTTCGATCCCTTAACTACAGCGGGCGATTTAACAGCAGAATTAGAAGAAAAAGCCGCTGAATTAGTAGATAACTTAATCGAAAACATCCGCGTCCATCCGCGTCCATCTGCGGTTACAAATCCAGAAATAGGAGAAGCTACGCAACAAGAATTAGATTGGATTGCCAACTATCTTTTACCCTCACTGCTGCAAACAAACCAAGAAATTACTAACCTGTTGCGCGGACTAGATGGGCGGCACATCCCTAGCGGCGCATCCGGCGCGCCCACCCGCGGCAGACCCGATGTATTGCCCACCGGACGCAATTTTTACTCAGTAGATATCCGCGCGATTCCCACAGAAACCGCTTGGAGAGTTGGCAGAGTTGCGGCCGAAACTTTAATCGAAAGATACACTCAAGAAAATGGCGAATATCCCAAAACTTTGGGTTTGTCAGTGTGGGGAACATCGACAATGCGGACGGGGGGAGACGACATCGCCGAAGCCTTAGCATTAATCGGAGTTCAACCGATATGGGATGGGCCTTCGCGCCGAGTTGTAGATTTTGAAATCTTGCCTGTTGCTGTTTTGGGGCGGCCGCGCGTTGATGTTACTTTGCGGATTTCTGGATTTTTTCGCGATGCTTTTTTTAATTTAATTGATTTGTTTGACAGTGCGGTGAAAGCTGTGGCAGATTTAGACGAACCTGCAGAAGATAATCCTTTAGCAGCGCAAGTTAAACAAGAGATTTTGGATTGGGAATCTACAGGTTTGAGTCGGGAAGATGCAGAAGTGCGATCGCAATTTCGAGTCTTTGGTTCAAAACCGGGGGCTTACGGCGCAGGACTTCAGGGCATAATTGAAGCTCAAAACTGGACAGACGACGGTGATTTAGCAAAAGCTTACATTAATTGGAGCAGCTACGCCTATACAAGTACCCCCCCAACCCCCCCTTACCAAGGGGGGGCTAAATCTAATTCCTCTCCTTTACAACCAGAGAATACCCCCCCAACCCCCCCTTACCAAGGGGGGGCTAAATCTAATTCCACTTCTTGTCCCCCCCCTTTACAAGGGGGGGCTAGGGGGGGTGAATTCGGAGGTGAGGATAAATCAAACTCTGGGGTTAGGGGGGGTGAATGGGGATGTTCCGCGCCCGAAGCATTTGAAAAACGCCTCGGGGAAATGCAAATAGTTCTGCAAAACCAAGACAACCGCGAACATGATATCCTCGACTCCGACGATTATTATCAATTCCAAGGTGGAATGACTGCGGCAATTAGGAATTTGCAAGGGAAAAATCCTGAAACTTATTTCGGGGATAACTCGATTCCCGAAAATCCGAAAGTGCGACAACTGAAAGAAGAAATTGCGCGGGTTTATCGCAGCAGGGCGGTAAATCCGAAATGGATTGAAGGGGCGATGCGTCACGGTTATAAAGGTGCTTTTGAAATTGCAGCAACGGTGGATTTTTTGTTTGCTTATGATGCGACGGCAAATTGTGTTGAAGATTTTATGTATGAGGGAATCGCACAGGCTTACATTTTTGATGAAAAAGTGCAGGGATTTATCCAGGAAAATAATCCTTGGGCGCTGCGTGATATGGCGGAAAGATTGTTAGAAGCTCGTCAACGGGGGTTGTGGCAGAGTGCTAATCAGGATACGCTTGATAAATTGCGATCGATCGCCCTGCAAGCCGAAGCAGTCATCGAATCCCACACAGAAATACGCAATTAAGGCCGCGATCGCCGCCAGACACATCTGGCCGTTTGCGGTAATATCTACTAATGTTTCGCCAACGGTGAAAGCTGTATGATTCGCCGCTATATTGCTAGCCTGACCATTAACATCTTAAAACTTACCTGCGCCGCCGCAACCGCGATCGCCCTAACAGGAGGATGTTCGCAGCCCAACCAGCCCAACAGCCCTGGGGCATCTAACACCATCGAACCGGCAGCCCTAACGGAGCCGCAGGATGCTGTGTTAGCTCTAAACCCCAACAAAACAAGAAAATCCCTCAGCGCTCCCTCCTGCACCCAAAACGACCCATTTGCGGAGTCAATTAACTTTGCCACCCAAGCTTCTAATTTGGCTCAATCAGCAAATTCAAAAGAAGACTGGGACGAAGTAGCAGCCCTGTGGGTGCAAGCCGTCGCTTGGATGCAAGCGGTTCCCCCCGGCAGTCCCCGGCGGGCGTTTGCCGAGAAAAAAGTCATCGAGTACACGAAAAACCTGGTTTATTCCCAACAGCAAGCGGGCGCAACCCGATCGCAAGCCGCCAGTACAGTTAGTTTCAGCAGCGATTTACTCAACGAACAACTAGAACTTTACCTATCCTACGTTGCGACTGTCGGGCCGCCAGATGTTTTGATTGTCGGCAGTTCCCGCGCCTTGCAAGGCGTCGATCCCAAACAGCTAAAACAATCTTTGGCGGCTTCCGGCCGTCCGGGCTTAAAAATATTCAACTTTGCAATCAACGGCGCAACTGCACAAGTAGTTGACTTTCAACTGCGGCGGCTTTTGAAGCCGGATTATTTGCCTCAAATGATTGTCTGGGCCGACGGCGTGCGGGCATTTAACAGCGGCCGGGACGATCGCACTTTTAATTCGATCGTCGATTCACAGGGCAGCCAACTTTTAGCAGCAGGCATTCGCCCCAAACTCCCGTCTGGTGAACCCAAGGTGAGTCCCCGATGTTACAAATTCCCGCAGCCATGCGGCGGTGGCGGCGGCGGTGGTATTTTCCGCAGAGCTCAGGCAGGAGGCGGGGAAGAGGCCGGCCCCACAATCAAATTCCTCTCTGGTGGAACCGGAATCTTGCCCGTTGCCTATAATCCAGCGCAGCCGACAACACTCGCAAGCAGACAAGTCAGCGCATCCGCAAATTCGATCGACTCCAACGGATTCATGCCCCTATCGGCCCGCTACAATCCCAACACCTATTATCAACAACGCCCCTACGTTTCAGGTAGGTACGATCGCGACTACGAAGATTTCAACCTCGGCGGCAAACAAGCAACAGCCTTTAACTCAGTGGTAGCATTTACCAAAACGCGCAAAATCCCCCTAATTTTCGTCAATTTACCCCTAACCAACGGCTACTTAGATCCCGCGCGACTGCGGGCAGAACAGCAGTTCCGGCAGCGAATGCAGCAACTCTCGCAGCAAAAAGGCTTCGCTTTCCGAGACTTGTCGCAGCGGTGGCCAGGCCGCAACGACTTTTTTTTCGATCCAAGCCACCTCAACCGTTTTGGGGCGATCGCCGTTTCTCGCCTGCTAGCATCCGATACCAGCATTATCTGGCCGCGGCCCAAATCCAGCCGCAGCGAGGGATGATGCGATTTTAGATTGGCAATTTGGGATTAGGAACGATCGGATAAGGGTTTGGAGCTTTCCTTCTTTGCAGTGCGAGCGTCCCCGCTCGCGGCCATCTCCTCCCCGCTCGCGGCCATCTCCTCCCCGCTCGCGGAGAATCAGTCTAAAATCTCAATAATCTAAAATCTAAAATCTAAAATCGACGGATTCATTGTGCAACTAAAACAAGTAATTATCGCCCACAAAGCCCAAGACATCATGAGCCAGCGGTGGGCAGAACAATGCGCCCGCCAATTAGAAAGTCGCGGGTGTCAAGTTTTGATGGGCCCGAGCGGCGCGAAAGATAATCCGTATCCGGTGTTTTTAGCTTCTAGTAACAGCCCCATAGATTTAGCAGTGGTTCTGGGGGGCGACGGTACGGCCCTGGCTGCAGCGCGGAATTTAGCTGCTGACGGCATCCCGATTTTGGCCGTGAATGTGGGGGGACATCTGGGTTTTTTAACCGAGTCTTTTGAGGATTTCCAAAATACTGAGGAGATTTGGGACAGACTAGCCGAAGATAGGTATGCTGTCCAAAAGCGGATGATGTTGCAGGCGGCGATTTTTGAGGGAAACAGAACCAATCTCGAAGCCCAGAGCGATCGATTTTTGGCACTCAATGAAATGTGCATTAAACCTGCTTCAGCCGATCGAATGCCGAGCTGTATTCTAGAAATGGAAGTTGACGGCGAAGTCGTCGATCAATACCAAGGCGACGGCTTAATTGTGGCAACTCCCACTGGTTCGACTTGCTACACCGCCTCCGCCCACGGGCCGATTATTCATCCAGGGATGAATGCGATCGCAGTTACTCCGATTTGCCCTTTAAGCTTATCGAGTCGGGCTGTAGTTTTGCCACCCGGTTCAGTCGTCAGCATTTGGCCCTTAGCAGATTACGAACTAAGCACAAAACTCTGGATGGACGGCGTTTTAGCTACAGCAATTTGGCCCGGACAGCGCGTAGACGTGCGGATGGCAGACTGCGAAGCCAAGTTTATCATTTTGCGAGAAAACTATTCTTATTACGGCACTTTGAGGGAAAAACTTCAGTGGGCAGGAGCCAGAATTAAGTACAGCAATAATCACCGCAATTAATCCAAATTATCCACCATCAACCTGCATTAATGTAGCGGCGGGTTTAGCCCTCAAATTGTGAAATCACAAACAATCTACAGGCAAAACCCGCCCTTTCTCCACCATTAAACGGTAGGGGCGGGTTTAGCCCTCAAATTGTGAAATCACAAACAATCTACAGGCAAAACCCGCCTTTTTTCCACCATTAAACGGTAGGGGCGGGTTTAGTGAAAAGACTTGTGAAATCACAAACAATCTACAGGCAAAACCCGCCCCGGCCCAACGCAAAATCCACAGACTTGGTGCAATATATCAAGCGTGGAGGGCGGGTTTTGAATGAAACTATTGGTTATGAAGTTAGAGATTGTGGCTAAACCCGCCCCTACTTTAAATCCAATTGCAATCCCAAATCTCTAATTTTTCCATCCCATTTACAGATATTATCAGGATGCAATTCATCCTTATTATCCCAATTCACAGGATTGTTTATAATGTATTCACGAATTCTCTGCAATGATTCTTGACTGCGAATAATATGTTCGTAATAACCGCGCTGCCATACAGAAACACCAGTCAGTTTGCGATGTCTATTAATACTGCGGGCTGAAAAAGTTTTGAAACCACGAATAATTTCTGGGAGCCCGTGACGCTGGGGGCGGGATTGATTTGACCTGCCCCACAAATCATTGTTCGCAATTAGTTGATTATCCGTTAATAAAATAATGCCATGAACATGATTCGGCATGATGACAAATTGATCTAATTCAACATGGCGATGATGTTTTATCAAATTATCCCAATATAACTCAATGATTTCACCATAACGAGTTAACTGCATTTGGGAACTTACAATAGCGCCAAATAAACTTTGGCGCTGCCACGTACAAATAGTGACAAAATATGCTCCATTTTGTGTATAATCGTATCCTTTGAGGCGAATCGAGCGACGGTGATGTTTGTGCGGATCGTATTTCATAATCAGCTACAGACGTTTTTCTGATTAACATATATTTTGGCACTCGTAGATACTGTCTTGATCTGTCAAGGGGTAGCGAGCAAATAAGTTGGATCGAAAGGCTTTTGGGACTTTAAAATCCCAAAAGCCAAATGCACCAACTTCCTCATCAGAGCACCAATTACCTGCATTTTGACCTTGCCACGA
>JBBSNU010000032.1:0-15451 GCA_038260455.1 Chroococcales cyanobacterium
TGTCGAGGGTATTAACAACAAGCTCAAGTTAATAAAACGTTCTGCGTATGGATTTAGAAATTTTGAAAACTACAAGAATAGATGTTTGCTGTCCTGGGCATTTTAATTGTTAGTTTAGCATACCAAGTAAGGAAGAACCAAAATTTAGAGGCCCAACAACTCATTCTCAATACTGAGAATCGATCGCCTGCATTTTTCGATAGCGGGCGCTCGCTCATTTTATGTGTGGGATAGTTCGCTTGTCCGATCGAATCTCAACATCGGTGTAAATGCAGCAAAGTTTGTCAATAGACATCTCCAAAATAGAAACTTTTGTGGTAAAATAGTAGATCGTTAGTTTTTTACCACGAAAATATGAGCAACCTATTAAATTATATTAAAAATAATAACCAAGAAACGCAGCGATTAGTAGGCATCAAGTATGAGCAACTAGAACAATTAATAAAGCAGGCTCTCGTCTTACATACAGAAAAGCAACAGGAGAGCCAAGCCTCGAAAGTTAGAATCATCAAGAAAGGGGGTGGTAAAGTAAAGCTATCCAAGGAAGAGCAAATTCTTTTAACTTTGACATATTTAAGACATTTAACAACATTTCAATTGTTAGAAATTCAATGGAAAGTTAGTGAGTCAACCGCCAACAATATATTTAATTACTGGTTTCCCATTCTCCAAAAACTCCTGCCATCAAGTTTACTTGAACAGGTAAAAAAAATGCGAGTGATTACGAGATAGTTCAAGAAATTTTAACGGACTATGAACTAATAGTAGATAGTGAAGAACAGCCAAGAGAGAGACCGTCCGAGTATGAAGAACAGAAAAAATCTTACTCGGGAAAGAAGAAAAATCATACTTTTAAAAATCAAATTATTGTGTTGCCAGATGGTCAAGATATTGTTGATATAATTGCCGGAAAGCCAGGCCCAAAGAGTGACATAAATTTATTTCGTGAAAGTTTGAAAAACTTTCACCCCCATCAACAATTTCAAGGTGATCAAGGTTATATTGGAGAACCATCAATTAAAACACCCACGAAATAACCAAAAAAAGGAGAATTAACTTCGTCACAAATGGAAGCCAACAAAAAAATGGCTGCTGACCGAATATTTGTCGAACATTTAATTCGTTTATTGAAAATATTCAGAGTGGATTCTGAAAGATTTAGATTAAATCCATCTAAATATGAACAAATAATTATGACCATATGTGGAATTGTGAGACTTCGGATAGGAGCGTTAATCTTACCATGATAAAATCTTTGATATCAACAGGTAGAATTTGATATGTATATCTACTATCTTTGACCTTATAGCTAACAGTAACTGTCTCAAAACCTGATTTTAACGTTGAAACTGAGGTCTGCTTGTCATGGCGTTCAGCAGCTTGAAACTTAGTCACAGAAGTGTATTGAAAGTTTTTGGAGATGTCTAATAATTAAGCGTGAAGCAATAGGTGCGATTGATGTCGGATGTTGCTGCGATGCAGTTGAGGAACTTACCAAACCTCTAATTAGTTCCCAACCGCCGCATTAAGAAATCCCTTATACCAGTGCAGCAATACAACAAGTATGCCAGACTTTCAAGCGTCAGGCAGAGTATACACCAAGATGAAAATAGAGGGACACGGACAAGCAAAAATACTCACTCAAGCGGAAATCGAACTATTGTTTAATGATGGTTTGCAGACTCATCGCGATCGCACGCTCTTTGGGGTTTGCCTCTACACCGCTTGCCGCGTGGCAGAAGCTTGTTCCCTGGAAGTCGTCGATATCTACAGCGCGAAGGGTACAGTCCGACCTACAATCAACTTCCGCAAACACAACACCAAAGGCAAACTCCAAACCCGCACGATTCCAGTTTTTGAGGACTTGCGAAGTCTCCTGACAGCTTGGAAACCCAACACCGGCACAACTTATCTGTTCCCAGGTCGCCACCGCTGTCACCATTGGAAGCACCTGCACTCAGACTCGGCAGACAAGATTTTGAGAGAAGCGTTCGATCGCATTGGCATCGAGGGAGCATCAACCCACAGCTTCCGCCGCACTGCCCTGACTCAGATGAGCAATGCCGGCATTCCGCTACGAGTGATTCAAGAAATTAGCGGCCACCGCAACCTCGAACAATTGCAGCGATACTTGGAGGTACAGCCGGAGCAAGTGCGGGGAGCCATCGCTTCGCTTTCCATGCTTTCTTACACCGGAAAATCGCAATTTCCCTGCACGGGATGAATTGCCTGCCGTGCCGTCCGTGCCGCTAGTCCCATCGCAACTGTCACACACCCCATCTGACGAATCAATGCAGTCAAAGTACCCGGATAATAGCTGATTGATTGCGAGAACAACACTATGGTTCGCTCGTTTTTGGGTTAAGCTCAGTTTCTTCCCAAGGCAGAGACTATCTACTTCTGCAAGTTGTTACAATCCTTCAACGCGGGTGCACCTACAAAAACCTGCTGAAAGGAGAATTCTAGCGCGATGTGGCTAAAATTTGGTGTGGCTCCCGGCGGAGAGTTGGCGGGCATAGATGATGTTGAACGCGGAAAAACTCAGCTAGCTTGTCTTTACTGTGGTGGCTTCCTCACGGCGAAAAAGGGTTCTGTGAAAGAGCACCACTTCGCGCACACCGGGGAAACGTGCAAGCCTGTTCGAGAGCGGATTAAAACCAAAGTTTTCCCGACACTACCGCTCTACGATAATTTCACCATCCAACTCAAAGGTGATGAACTCGAACAGTTGAAGGTGCTCTGGAAAGAGTACGGTGCACAGGATTACGCTATTCCCAAAGACTTGGTAAGCTTTCGTTGGGATCTCAAAGGGTTGGTGGAATCGGAGGGCGATCGATCGTACCGGTTCACTCATCTCGGAAAAATCCCGGTTGGTGCGCTTCCCCTGGCGTTGTTCAATAAAGTTCAGGAACCTTTGCTGCTGGCAAAGTTGACGAGGTTGGAGAACTCTGCATCGGTGGCTGAAGCTGCCGGACTTTCCTGTGCGGATGAGCGTTTGGCTGACTTGCAGATTTATCGGGCCCTGCTTCGGCGGATTCTAATCAATTCGCTGTACTTTCTTGAAGTGAAAGCTTCGGGCAACATTTTCTACAAAATCGGTGTTACTACCCGATCGATCGACCAACGGATAGCCGAGGTACAGCGGGATGTGAGAGCGCATTACTCGGATGTTGTTGTTAACCTGCTGGGACTTTGGGAACACCGGGGGAATGTGGAACTGTACTTCAAACACCGCTACAAAGCGTTTAATTACCGCATTGGCAAACTAACTGAGTATTTTGTGTTTCCCAATGTCAAGGTTGTGCTGCGGGATTTGTACGGGATGGAAGCTCGTGTGCTGTTGGCTGTTGAGTTGGATGCGATGGCTAACGCCCCGCTTCGCTACGGGGGAGTGAGTGCGAACAACACGGATGGCTGAATTTCGTAGTAGTTTGCCGCTACTGTCAAGTTAGCCTGAAGTTAACAGCCGTTTTGTGCAGGTATCGGCTCAATAATCCACTGCAAATGATGAAAGAAGACACCATCAAAAATGGGAGCTTAATCTACACAGCACCATTCGCTCGCGCCGTCGAGACGTTTTTGCCTTACTGTATCCTGCGGGGCTAACTTGAACGTGCCAGCTTGTTTTGTTTAGCGAGTGACTCGACAATTGCCCATGTTGGATAACCGTGATCTGGCTGGGCGGTATTTTCTAGTTTGTTCTTTTTGATATTTGCTAAGGTTTATAAGGTGATTTAGGTAATAATATGGCAGCGCCAAAAAGCCCTAGATCTGGAGCATTCAATAACACTGCTCAAACAATAGGTAAATGCTACATTTGCAATGATAACATTAGTGATTACAACACCTATAAAGAGCATATAATATTGAATTCATTAGGTGGAAAATTAAAGTCTGAATCTTTAATATGTAAACAATGTGCCCCTAGTTTAGATAGGATTGACGCAGCATTATCGCGGTCACTAAACTCGTTTGGTCTTTTATTGAATATTCCGCGAGATAGAGGAACTAACCCTTCCATTCAAGCTACTAGAACTGACAATGGTGAACAAAGTTCTCTTGATTCAGGTGGAAAGCAAGTTTTTATTAAACCGATTATTAGAGATAATTTAGCTGATAATGAACAACCTTCTCTTGACATTTTTGCTAAAAACCAAAAGCAGATCAGAGAAATTTTAACAGGATTTAATCGCACACATCCTTCATTAAATGTTGAAGAGATATTAAAGATGGCAGTTCCTAGACAGGAGTATATTCCTCGTGTCATTATTAATATGTCATTTGGCCATGAAGAGCTTCGCTCTGTTTGTAAAATGGCAATTAATTTTTATATGTATCATGGCGGAAAGCGTGATTTAATTGCTCATTTAATTCCTTATATTAAAGGTGGATGTAAGAATCAATATGTTGGTTACTGTTATCCTGATGAGTTGATAGCAACATCTAACTTAAGTAAATCGTTTATCCATACTTTATTTGTCAAAGGAAATCCACAGGGGAAAGTTTTATATGGATAGATAGAACTTTATAATGCATTCAGACTAATAGTTTTACTTTCTGATTCTTATGATGGAGATTTGTTCCAAAAAGTTTATAGCTTTGATGTCCTTAGTAGAAAAGAGGTTGATAAAGAAATAAATATCAATGTTTGTAGAAAAGAAATATTAAATTTAGTAAATAATCCTGAACCACCAGTTGAAAAAATTGCTAGTGCTATCAAAGATTTGGTGGAAGCTATCCAATTAAACCAGATAGGTGAACAAACGATCAAAGATTTTTTCAAAAATATTCCAGAAGGGACAATTTTTGATGAAAAAATTTCCCAGGAATTAATTTGAAAGTTGAGTAAGGAAATTTGTGGTTTTATGTATAGAGACTTAGATCCCCACCAACCTAATTTTGACGCAAATTACTAAAACCAAACCCCATCCGCCCTGCCATGCCCAAACTTCCCGATTGCGATCGCTGGCAACTCTACGCGCACAACCCCCACTTAATCTGCGCCGTCCATCCCACGGGCCTGACAGCCGACACTTGCCTAGATTTTCGAGCCGACCCCAACCTAGAACCCGATGAAATGTGGGAACCGGATGGGGCGAGCTACTACAACGGCGAACTCATCCTGCAACCGAGGCAACGGTGGACGCTGGAGGAACAATTGGAACTGCTGGATACGCACCCTTTGTTTACCGGCAGGTGTCCCCAGTGCTCGCATCCATTCCCCAAGTACGAACAGCCCCCGGTGCATTGGGATTGTGCGGAGTGCGGGTGGGTCGATGATGCGGTGTGAGTCTGGTAGGGATTGGGTGATCGTTAGTTTTATTGGTTGCAGGGCGATGAGAAGTGAGTTGGGGAAATTGGTTCTGCTGTTGGTTAACGCAGAAGGCAGAAAGCAAAGGGCAAAGGGCAAAGGATAAAGAGATGCGGTTGTCCTGATTGTACTGTGGGTGTTGGTATTAAAATACTGGATGGGTTTGTTTTGGTCGCAAGAAGATTTTGAAACGGGGCAAACAGTTCATCTGACAAAGTGAGCAAGTTTTGGCGCACTGGGTGAGCCATTAACGCTTTGAGGAAAGTTTTCTCGGAATTTTCTAAATGGGAACCAGGTTATAGTTGATATAATGTTGTAAGATATTTTTATCAACAAGCAGTATTAAAAGATATTTACTTTATCCAAATAAAGCAAAGCAAGTATATGGCAGGTAGAACATTATGGAACAATTTATCGTATGAACTTTCAAATGCAAATACCAATGATTTTAATGAAAAAGCACTTTCATTGCTAAGAATATTTGATATTTCGTTTCAAAGATCCTCAGACATACCAGGTATAGATTTTTTCACGCACTCTAATTCTAATAATGAAGGAAAGTTTGTTTGGGTAGTGCAATCTCAAGTTTTTGATATTGCACTCGCTCTATCTGAAGAATCTGCTCATCAAATGGGAGCAATAGCACAGAAATTTTTAGATGCAGGATTTATCTGCGATCGATATTGGATTTTACACAACCATCAACATGGAAATAAAGGTGGACAATTTTTAGATTTTTTAAATCAGATTGAGGAATATCGTGTAAAACTAGAATCTTCAGGAAAGATTAATAGTCTTTTAGTTGTACAGCGTCAAGACTTTATCAAGCAAGCCGAAACTCAATTCAGAAATCTTCTTACTTCCCTTTTACAAAATTACTCAGATAAATATAGATTAGATATTGAAAATAGACTAGATTTTGGAAAATATTACATTGATACTGTACCATCTGAAGAATTTGAAATAAACTTCAAACCATACGATCCTCTTCCAGATATTAGACAAATTAACAGTAATAACAATCAAAAAGTTAGTGATATTGTAATTTCTGAACGAAAAGATATTAGATGGACATTAATACATGGAGAAGCTGGAGCAGGGAAAACTACCACAGTTCTGCATAGTGCTAGTTCAAAAAACAAAATAGTATTTTTTGTAAATTGCGATGTTTTAGATTTTTACTCACTACATTCAGGAACTAACGTTTTATTTGAGGTAATTCTTCGTTCTCTCAACATTTTGGATTATGAATTTGAAGATGAAATAGATAGAGAACTATTTTACTCATTATCTGGTGCGACTTTGTTACCAACACTTGCACATTCAGAGAATCATATTCTGATTTTTGATGGTTTAGATGAAAATCGGCTTTATGCAGACCCTAATAACCAAGGATTGAAAAGATTAAGTGACAGACTATCAGACATTTCCTGTCCCATTGTTTTGGTAACGAGAACATCACATTTTGAAGAAACTTTATTTAGTGAATTAGTCACTCTCAGTGATTCAAGAGGTGCAACCAAAACTCGTAAAAAAGCTAGAGCTTTAAAGCTTTCAAATTGGACAGCGGAACATATAATTCAGGTGCTTGAGAAAATTTTAGAATCGACAGAAAACAATTTAGATGCAACAGGTTGCCAAAGGATTGAAAAATTTAAGAGTCTTTTTACAGACAATAGTTATCAACATTTTTATGGGGAACTACCGAAAAATCCGTTGTTTCTCCAATTCATATTATCTGATGTTGTTGAACGAGATATTCAGAGAGTCAACCGACCTACTTTGATTTATGAATGGATTAGGCGAAAAATATTGAGAGATTTTGAAAAAGAAAACCGCTCTTTTGTCATTGATAAAAGTTTATCTAAACTTCAACTTCTTTCCCAAGTAGATAAAATTTTATATACTATGGAATGTACTGCTCAAAAAATGATTGATGATTCCAATTTAGAAAAGATTGAACTGACAGAATATATTACTTCTCAAGATGTTGAAGAAATTACAAGATATGTTTTTCAATTAGATAAATTCAATATTATAGATATACTATTAAATTCTGTAATTACATCTCACGCTACATTAAATCGAAATAAGTATCGGTCTACTAGGCAGAAAATTACTTTTACATTTAAAATATTTCAAGAATATTTTCTAGCTTGTTCTCTTGTTAGAAATAATGAAACTTACAAAAAATACCCGAAAAACATCAGGCTCTTTTGTGAAGAAATACGTGATACTAATTCTGAGGAAGAATTATGGACATACCTTAAAGAAAACTTTAACACTGTAAAGAAAGAAACACCTATGAAAAAATTATTGTATAATCAATTAGATGTTATTGCCAAGGGAATTCATAAAATGTCGTCAGAACCTTCTACCCGTCACATTCAAACCACTAACTATTACGAACAGGGTACTCATACACATACGCACAATTATGCTGCTGATGAAAGCACAAAACAACAAGTTAGTGAACTACGCCAGTTTGTTATCGATCTTCAGCAGTCTTATCAACCTACTACTGAAGCACAAGGTAGACAGATCATCGACGATAGACTCGGCGCTCTCCAGCAAACTGATCTATCGCGATGGCAAAACTTCCAAAACCAAATGTTATTGATAAAACGTCAATTTCTAAATCCTGAACGCCATTTGACTGCAACCAAAGCCACTATTGCTGAAATTGCTAAGCACTACCTTGAGGAAAGTGTTGTGTCCAAAGCTCTCATTACTTATATCGATACCATGAGTGCTGATGTTGACCAAGGTGATTAACCTCGTATACACGCAACAAATTTTAGATAAATAAGCTACAAAGCACTTTATACCAAATCCAGGTTAAACATTCCCTTTATCGCTCGGCAATTAAAACCGCTACTAGATAAACAAAGTCGGTCTATGCCAACTTAAAAATAACGGGGGTGAGAAACCCGGATTTGGTGTTTGCTTTAAGTTTCATGTTTGTGTACTTGCTCTAGCTGGAATCTGCTGCGTGTATACCCATTGATGCAGATGATTGTTAGAGGCGATCGCCCACCACCAACACCGTCTAGTTCTGGGGAAATAGTACGATTGCTATTTCTGTCGGGCGATCGCCAGTTCGGTCAAATCCAGGGACTCTGGTGATTGGTGAGGTTCCTATTGAGCCTTAGCTATCCTGCTCCTGCTGCCAACCTTGAATGGCTCCGACAACAAAAGCACCGGCTGGGTTATCAATGGCTTTTTCAAAGGCTGCCAAACCCCCTCCCTTAGCAGCATTGATAGCTCGCCATTTCCAAGTTGGGTCGCTCTCTATGCGGTTGATAGCTTTTGCTGCTACTATAGCAACCGCCAAGGCGGTTAAGCTATAATCTGGAAATATACCTTTATATGTTTCCAGCGATACAGGAGTGAACCCCATGCCCCGACCCTACAGTTACGACCTCCGTAAAAAGGTGATTCAAGCCATTAATCTTGATGGCTTAAAAATTAGTGAAGCCAGCCAGATATTTAGATTAGTCGAGACACGATTAGACTATGGCTTTCAAGGGAACGAGAGACTGGGGATTTTAAAGCTTTGCCTAATCAACCGCCTGGTAATGGACATAAAATTACTGACTGGGAAAAATTTGGGAAATTTGTCGAAGCAAATGGGGATAAAACTCAAGTAGAGATGGCCTCACTCTGGCCAGAACAAATTAGCGGTCGCACGATTTCACGGGCATTAAAAAAAATTGGTTTCACGCGCAAAAAAAACTTATGGTTATCAAGAAAGGGATGAAGTTAAACGACTTCTCTTTAAAGAAGAGATAGCGCTGTATGCACCAGAGGATATAGTATATATAGATGAGTCTGGAATGGATAGTAGAGAAGATTATAGCTATGGTTGGAACGCTAAAGGGAACCGCTTTTATGCTCTAAAAAGTGGCAGAAGATCAGGGCGAGTTAATATGATTGCTGCTTATTGTAATGGTCAGTTATTAGCTCCATTTACTGTTGAGGGTTCTTGTAATCGAACCGTGTTTGAAACCTGGCTAGAAACTTGTTTAATCCCAACGCTAAAACCGGGACAAATAGTGATTGCAGATAACGCAACTTTTCATAAAGGTGGGCGCATTCTTCAATTAATTGAAGCCGCTGTCTGTTAAAATACTTGCCACCTTATTCACCTGATCTTAACAAAATTGAGCGATGTTGGTCATGGTTAAAAAGTCGAATTCGTAAAAAACTAATTCAATTCGACTGTCTCAGGGATGCAATGGAAGCTGTGCTTCGCACAGCGGCTTAACCGCCTTGGCGGTTGCTATACCATCTTTTCTTCTGTAGTGTTAGTAGGATAGCTTTGAGACAGTTGCTCCAGAAGCAGCCGAATCTCTGTGGCTGCCTCGGCTAGATTTTGTTTCTCGGTTTCATTGATAGTTCCAGCTAACTTTTCTGCGTTAATTTCTCCATGATTGACTCCAACACCTATTGAAGAGTTGCTTTGATTGATATTCATTTCATTCATAATTGCTCCTAAATTATCCCCATAATTATCGCCGTAAACATGAAAAATTAACTTGGCATCTTCACCGTCTGCCAAATCAATCTGCAAATCTGTTAGATAATTTTCAATATAATAAATAAATGGCTTAACAATACTGTGGTTAAATTTATTTATTACATCTTTATACTTGTTACAGCCAGAATAATCTTCTGTAACAAAAGCTAAATGCAAGTAACCGTCGTCGTTGTTATAAAATTTTTGCAATCCATACTGAAGCAGTTGATGGGTAAAACTTATCTCATCCTCAATCGAATATTGAGGGGATTTGCAGCACTCAACTTAATGGCGGCACTCTCACTCCGATAACAAAGCGATCGCCACATTCTGAGAAACGAGCTATGGCAAAACCTAGGAGATATCCCGATAATTGGCAATCCATCGCGTTTTCTGTCAAAGAAAGTGCTCAGTGGCGCTGCGCTAAATGCAACCAACAATGCCTACCATCCGGTACTAAAAGCGGCTTAACCAAATCCGAACGATTGAAGGTCACTTTGACTGTACATCACCGAAATCGGATACCGGAGGACAACCGCTTAGAAAACTTAGTTGCTCTTTGTACCGCCTGCCACCTTTCCTATCACAATCGCCGTGAATCTAACGTATCGCCGGGGCAGTTATCGCTGTTCCCCCATGATGCAATGGATTGGGAGATTATGGATTAGCTTTCTGGAATTGGTACAGGACAATTCATCTCATCCGAATCCGCTGCCATCTGTTTAATTAACTCTTCACGGCAGCGATACAATAGTAGGAGCGCGGATTACCAGGGCTGCGGTGGAGCGAGGGCGATCGTTGGTATTGGTACGGACTTGGGATGGTGGCCCGAATCGAGAACGGGAACTCAAGAAACTGCACAATAATCGCTTGATCTGTCCTATCTGCAATCCCCATGCAGAAACCAAGCGCCGTACAGTTGGGAAACATGAGGTTTACGGAATCATGGCAACGGGTGGCAATTAACGGTGTTTACAGAAAGACTGGCGATCGCTTCATCGGGTTAACCTTATCTTCTTGAGTGGCTGATTCTCTAAAACAAACTTAGCTGTCCGTCGCTAACACTACGCTTTCGACGCTTTGAGAGTCCGTTGCGCCAACCCAAATAAGAAGTAGCCGGCCATCCTGTGCTGATGAAATAGGGAATTTTGGCAACTTCCTGGAGCCATATCCGGTATGGCGTGTATTCTCTCAAACCGAAGGGATAGCGCTCCTTAGATATCCATTTTTTAGCGCTTTTCCCTTCTATTGATTCTCCCATGAGTAAGCATTGAGCTTCGTATTCTAGTAGAGCGTTGGCAATGCTACAGATTGCTTTATCTCTCCAAGTTAAGCGTTTCATGGCTGACTCCGACATCCTAAATTATGCGCGTTTTGTACCTATGCCGGGGCAGTAATTTTGATACTTTCTCGGCAACGCTTTCGCTTTATTTATCATGAACTGATACAGTCTACAATTTCAAAATTGAGTGCATTAGCAACCAACTTAATTTGCTGCCAACTTGATTGATTATTAGGAAATATTTGCTTGACATACAAGTGAGGCTTACTATTAGGTAAAGTCATCATCTTAATGCCCATTGTTTCACAGTCCTCCAAAACAGTTGTAATAGCACTTAAGAGGTCGGTTCTGTATTTGGTTCTTAATTCACCTTCAACAGCTCGTACATTTGCATGACCTTGATCTGCGTACTCGATGATTGCAATCCATTTGTTTTCATCGTACTGCTGTTTGATGATAACTCCAGTAGTGAATAATTCTCCAATCATTATTTAATCTCCTAGATTTTGTAACTACTCAAAAATCTTGACAATACACTTACTTTGGTATTTCCAACTAAACTAAACTCTGCGTGTTTTGTACTCATGCCGAGGCAGTAATCTTGATACTTCCCCGGCATCAGTAAATCAATTACTTTCAATATGCTGCTGTTTCTGAGCTTCTGCTATCCTGTCTTTGAAGCTTTCAATTGCCATTATTGCCGTATAATTACCTCGGTTTGCCAAGTAAATGTATTGGTGAATTAAATCTTCGGTGATAAATCGGTCTAACCAATGCACCATGTCTGCGGTTTCTTGGCGTGCTTGCGGGTTGGTGCTGCCGAACATCTCGAACATTCCCCTGCGCTGCATTTCTTCTACACTCCAATTCTTGACCGCTTGCATGGCTGCTTCTAATTCTTGGGGGCTGAGATTGTGATGCGGCTCCTGAGAATGCTGTTGTCGTAGAAACTTATCGATTTCTTGGTAGCTTCCCACATACATCTTTTGCTGTACGCAATCGCACAAAATAGCGTGTTCTGGCAACTCATCATCAGAGCCTAGATTGTATCTGTCTAAGTGAATTGCTAGGCTGATATGGCTAATAAGAGGTTGGTACACTGCATAATAGCTAAACGTACTCAAAGCTCTGCCATTATTCCAAGTTGCTTTGCTTCCCTGGTAGTAAAGGGCAAAGCTTTGGCTACCATCACTAACACCAACCATTTTGGGTAGCATCGGGGGTAGGGGTACGGGAAGTTCGATAAATAGTGTGTTTATCATTGTTGTTGCTCCTGATTGAGTTCAATAATTAGAAAACAGCCTTGAGATTGATGGGATAAAGTTTTCATAGCTACTTTAAACCCTTCTTTGGTAAAGATTTGTTCTGCCTCATTTAACAGTTCAAATGAATTGAAAAAAACTTGAATTCTGTGTGTCATTCTGTGACACTTTAAAGCATACCCGCGCTCTTCATGATGAGGTCTTCGACATTTCACAAAGCCAGCAACTTTGAGAATCTTGTGAATGTTGTTCGTCATTACTTTTTGTTCTCTCGTAAAAATGCGATTCAAACCACTAAAAAGGAAGGGGAGAATCAGATTCTTGGTGTTTCCCATATTCTTGGTCTACTTGCCTTCTCAAACAGTCGAACTCATCCCAAAGCTCTACTCGCACGTAGGACGTACTGCGCCTGGAAGAAAGCTTGTAATAGGCGTGCTGCCATTCAGAAAAAGTATTTAGTGATGCTGTATAGTGCAGCAACCAATCGCAGTTATTGAGGTGCTTGAATCCCCATTTTTCATCAGTCTATTCAGAGTACGAATTTCCCTGCCACCACAAATATATTGCTCCTGGAAAACCTTTGAGCAGCACTATTCCGTACAAATCTGATGGTTCTGTGTATCGATAGCAACTTTCTTCGTTGATGCACTCTCCCTCCGTTTTAAAGCCCATTGCAGCGCAATCTAAACCTAAACTACAATTCATCTCGTGCCTCATTAGTTGCTATTTTTTTTACTAAAAGCGGTAGCATTTAATTTGATGTTTTATCATTTGTTTTAAAACATCAATACAGAGATTGATTACGGTTTATTGAGTCTTTCACGAAGTATTGCTTCTACTCCTAAATCCTTGGCGATCGCTTCCCTAACTTTAGGTAACTTGCCTACTGGAATATAAACGCTTTTTACCTTCCAATTGCCGTTCACTTTGACTTTGTAGCGGTAATGATTTACCAAGCTTTCTCCCTTCCAAAAGGTATACACCAAACCATTGCCACCTTGGATTAAAGGAGCTTTGTGTATACTCTCAGTTGCTGAAGAAATGGCGGGGTTAGTATCAAAACGATCGCCCGTATCGAAGCAGACACCACGACTCTCAGTGGCAGCTTGGTGGATGCGATCGATTGGAGAAGTAATTGGGTAGTTGCTATCAGTTGTGCTAGCGAAGTTAGAGTATACACCAAATTCTGTCAATGGAGCTTGGTGTATACTGTCGATTGGTGAAGCAATGGCGGGGTTAGTGTTAAGTCGATTACCCGGTTCTATTGCATCTTGAGTTGATGGTAAACATGGAGCAACTTCAGGGATAAAGACTGCACCGCGTTCCTCAAACACTTCTTTAAACTTGGCAAGTTCGGCTCCCCAATACACCAAAACGTGAGATTGTCGGGCTGGTAGTTTTGGTTGATAATCGGTATCCAGAAACTTGATCCTGCCCTTCCAGAAGCAGATAGCTTGGGTGCTTAACAGAGGCGAGAGCCATTTGGTATCAGTGGCAGCGGGGACTAGAGCGATCGCCTCTGTGACTCTGCCGCTATCAAACTCTGCTTGTAGTTTGGCTATCCACTTGCCAGGGCAACTGTAGGGTGGATTCATGAATACTTTGCCCGCCCACTCCCGCGTTAGTCCATCATCTGCTTCTGTGTAATGAGCCTTGGCAGGTAAGTGCTTGCGGTTGTCGGCACAGGGATCTAAGTCGATCCATCCTAAAGTTTGACGCACTAACTCCACGATGTCAGGCGGCGTGTACCAACAATCCGTATTTTTCTTAGCACTTTGCCCCTTTGATCCTGCGGTTGCGCCTTGGGTAAGTGCTAACTCCTCTGATTGATGTGCCTCAAGAATAGGGTATACACCAAGGATAGTTTGATACTCAGTCGATAGAGCTTGGTGTATACTCTCGATTGGTAAAGGAATTGGGGAATTATTGTTAGCTCCCTTGTCAGAATCAGAGTATACACCAAGAACAGTTAATGGGGTTTGGTGTATACTCTTGATTGGTGAAGAGATTGGGTAGTTGCTATCAACCGTATTTTGAAAATCAGAGTATACACCAAGAACAGCAGCACGGTCTAAGTCAAGCACTTCTAAGCTGGCGATGAACTCAAAGCGAATTACCCATACTTCGAGGTTGCTGTTGCCTTTGAAATATTGCTTGACGAACTCTTCGACTGATGAACACATTCCGCCTTCGGCCGCCAAATCTCCATCAGGCATAGCAGAAAGTTGTTCTTTGTAGGGAGCACATAGTAACCGACACCAGCCGATTTGTTTGCCACCGTAGCGGATATCTTTATCTAAGGCTTTAACTAACTTATGCTGCTTAAAAGCGTTAATGAATTTCTGAGCGTGGCTATCTTTCCAAGTACGTCGAGTTACTGTTTTATCGGGTAGATATTGCAATGTTTTGCCAAAGCTAATAGCTAATCCCGATAGTGCAGGTGCGGGGCGATCGCTAGTTGAGCTAATCGATAATCCCGAAGCATCGGGCAAGTTGTTGGACTCGTTTGAGAGCGATGTAAGCTTGTCCGGGCATAACGGTTTTAGCGAATTTGTATCGAGCTTTGATTCTACCTGTGGTTCTACTTTTGGCTCCAAAGTCGTCAATAGTAATGGGTTGGCGAGGCATTCCGTCCAATGCAGGGGGAATCCGAAGAGCAATTCCATCCCCATCGCGGATAAATAATGGGATGGGGAAATGATGCCCAGCTTCCTGAGCGATTGTTCGCACTTGGTCAGCCCCGCAGGTTTTGAATTGGTACTCGTGTCGCTGCTGTGCAATGTCCTGAAGGAAAGCGACGATAAAAACTCGGTTTCTTTGGTGCCCAGCTCCGACTTCCTTTGCCGATACGAGCAACGGGTGTTCGCAACAATATCCTGCCATTTGGAGAGAGGCAAATACTTCTCTACCTCCTCTGTTGAGCAAGCCTTCTGGATTCTCGACAATAACAAAACTGGTAAGGATTCAGGTCTTTGATTGGGGAATAAGAGAAGGCATAAATAAGTCACAAGAATGGGCAGATATAGCATCACGGAAAAAAGCCATTGCGCGAATACCTTGAAACCGACAAGTCTGAA
>JBBSNU010000033.1:0-15333 GCA_038260455.1 Chroococcales cyanobacterium
CTCCGCACTTGCCTGTCGAGCCATTGCGCCTAGCTTGTTTGCAAAGTCAAATTCTTTGGCCCAAATTGCACAATACTTAGAAAGATCGAACCAAGATTTTGCACCACCATCCATCCACAGCCGGATTGATTTATTGCGAATAAATTGACAAATTCTAATCGCTTCATCGATCGACTGAAACTGATTTGGTTTTGCGTAAGCCTTGAATTCGAGAACAAGCATTTTTTTATTCCTCCTGTTCCTATGATAACACACTCATCATAGGAATATTCAACATCCTGCCAGAATCCGGAGAAAGTCCCCCTTGAAGGGGGAGGCTCTAACCCCATTTCTTTGGTAGCGTTTGACCAGCGCGCTGCTATCTACAAAATAAATTGTCATCTAGCGGCGTTCCTCAATAATTGTCTCAGAAACAGGCTGCCCCTGTACCTGAATTAGTCGCCGTTCTGTTTGCTGATTCCAAGAAGAATGCTTGATTTTTTTGACTAAACCAGAAGTTAACAGCGCTTGGTGAAATCTTGTCCGTTGAGCAGCTTGTTCTTTCTGAGCCAGAGAACTCCCAATAGCGCGCTCTAGTTGCTGTAGTTCTAGCACTTCCAGGGTGTCAAGCTGATTTAGGATTTTGTTGAAGATTCCCTGCGACATAGGATTCTACTTTTTAGTAAGGCTAGTTTATCTATTATACAACTAAGTGTCCTCCAAATTGCCATGTCCTCCGAATAGCCGTGTTCTCGATTGCTGTGGATTTTCCACCATCAAAAAAGGGCTGACTGTATTCCTACAGTCAACCCCGCGCCTATTTACTTATTCTGCGTTTGCTCACACAGCAAAACTATCTGACAATATTCGGGAAGGTATAGCCGACACCGACTAACAATCCCACATCAGTTCCCTCAAGAAAACCCACATTCAGTGCCGCTGTGGCTGTAAAATTCCTCGACAGCGGCACATCTACACCCCCTGTAATCATGAAGCCAAAATTACCGTTATCGCCGGTAGAAACGGCTACGCCAGCGCCTGCATAAGGAGCAGCAGTAATCACAAAATCATCGCTGACTTCGACAGCATCTTGAGATACAAAATCGTAGGTAACGGGGACGAGAACAGTTAAGTTATCGCGGAACAAAATACTCGGTCTCACCGAGAAATTGTTAGTCAAACCAATTTTGCTAATAATCGCAAATGAAGTGTCGCCTAGGGCTGAATCTCCGCCAAAACCTATATTGCCGCCAATGCCGACGTAGCTGGGCCCCGAACGGGTAGCTCTGCCCGGTCTGATGCTGGGGACTTGAGCTACTTTTTCAGTTGGTTCGGAGACTGCTGCCGGTTTTTCGGCAAGTTTTGGTTGGTTTGTCAGGGCCTTGGCGGAAGTGCTGACAGGATTGCTTAACACTTCTCGTGCTGTTTTGACTTCTTTTTCTTCCTTGGCTGCTGTCAGTTCCAAGTTGTGGCGATCGAGCTTTTCGGCCATCTCCACCTTTGGCTGGACTTTGACGCTATCCGCAATTTTAGCTGTTTCTTCCGAGTTTTGTTTCTCGGCAGCAATGGGCGCATACTCCATTTTTGCTGTTTCTGTCCCAGCAATTTCTGATGTTGTTGCTACAGATTCCGACGGTGCAGCCACAGATGCTGGCAAATTGGCTGCTGGTGCGGAGGCTGCTGGATCTGCCGGTGCTGTTAGTTCGCTCCAACTGATAGAATCAATTTTTGTATTAGTAGCGGTGGTTTCTGCATCGGGTTTAACCGCTGAAGTTGCCACAGGCTCAGAAATTGGGTCAATATTTTGAGCCGTCGCATTTGCCGTTGTACCGACATCGGGCAAGTTTCCCGTTTCAGCTTTCGCTGGTATGGTACCGCAACAAACTGCTAAAACTGCAAGATTTATTAGCGCAAAAGTAGACTTGGAAAATAGACTATTCATAGACACTCCTCAATGAACGGTGTATTAAAAGTGTAAGTGTTGGAGGGCTCCTGTTGAGAGCTTTACTAAAAAATGACACAAATAGCACTTGTGTTGTTCCTAGATTCGCACTCAGCCGTTGAACAGTCAACTCTCTAGCTGATTAGATTCAAGAACGGACTGCGGATTGAGATGCTACTTTTAATTTATAGAGCGAACTGATAAAAATCAATCCAAGGGGGGATTTCACCCTCGCGCTGTGTTGAATTGATTGGTCGATCGCGCGATCGGAGTATCAAAATTCTGTACTTGGGGCGCACCGAGTCGCAGCAACGATCGAAAAATTGGGTTTTCTAGGGCGCACAGACTCGAAACCGAGAGACAGCAGGCTTCCAAAATTGTTTTGGAAATCCGGGGGGCTACAGCAAGGGCCCTTCGCAGCGGGCGATCGACTGCACAGTCTCCGAAAAATGATGTATGATATCACTGATCCAAAAAAGAGTTGTAGATCGAGAGTGTCAAAATTATTAAATCTTATAATAATCGTGTAAAATAAAGTGTTTAATTAGTACAGTTTAGCCTTCGCTTTCGCTCAGGGTATGACCATCTAAAAACAGCACGCAATTAAACAACTAAAAAATAGAAAGTATTCGATTTCAACCTGACTTTATGAACAAAGTTCTAGTCATATTAGGCGAAATGAGCGATCGCGACATCGATTGGATGATCGCCAACGGTATCCGCACCACAATCCCCAGTGGCATCACGCTCATCACCGAAGGTAAGCCCTTAGAGGCGATGTACATAGTTCTGGATGGAAATTTGAGCGTTACTGCATTATCTTTGGGCGGCAAAGAAATTGGAAAAATCACCTCCGGGGAAGTGTTGGGCGAAATGTCTTTTGTAGACGGGAGGCTTCCTTCTGCTAGCGTCACGTCAATTGATGAGTGCTTCATCCTGTCAATTCCCAGGTGGCTGCTAACAGAAAAACTGGAGCAAGATGTAATGTTTGCGCTGAGGTTTTATCGGGCGATTACCAGATTTCTGTCGTCGAGACTGCGGGGTACAGTCCAACGTTTCGGCGAAGAGACTGAATCTTTAACATATGAAGACCCCGATCGCAAACGGGCGATCGCGCCACACGTCGAAAATCCAGATTTGGCTCAATCGAGATTT
The DNA here is from genome assembly GCA_038260455.1 of Chroococcales cyanobacterium. Taxonomy (GTDB): domain Bacteria; phylum Cyanobacteriota; class Cyanobacteriia; order Cyanobacteriales; family Microcoleaceae; genus Microcoleus. The sequence continues at coordinate 3,077 of JBBSNU010000033.1, forward strand.
GAATGGCTGTTGCAGCGTTTGAAGGGGAGTTGAGGGAAGAAGTCATTAGTGATCAGTCATCAGTCATCAGTCCAACGTCATTAGCATTTTGTAGGGGCGGGTTTAGCTAAAAATATATGATACAAATAACTAAAAAAATGGCAAAACCCGCCCTCTCTCCGTCATTAGTCATTAGTCATCAGTCATCAGTCATCAGTCATCAGTCATCAGGAAGAGGGAAAAAATAAGATATAGCGGTTCTCAAGCGTGGTGAGGTATGCCCTATGCCCACGGAGCCCTATGCCCACGGAGCCCTATGCCCACGGAGGCCTATGCCCACGGAGGCCTATGCCGTTCGCGTACCTCATCTTTCTGAGACTCGGCTATAACCCACTTTCCCTTTTTCTGGTTTTTATATAGCGGTTCTCAAAAAAGTGAGGTATGCCCTATGCCCTATGCCCTATGCCCTATGCCCTATGCCCTATGCCCAGTCGTACCTCATCTTTCTGAGAAAGGCTATACCTATTAACGATTCTCAATTACCAATTCACCATTACCGATTCCCAATTACCTATTAGAAAACATATTTTTCAGCGACGCGCCAGTAGCGGGAAAAACGCTTCAAATCAATATAGCCATCGTAGCGGACAAAGGGTTCAGGCGACAAAACTTCCACAGGGAACGAGATCCTAATTTCCTGGCAAATATCCTGAAACCGAGGACTGGGACTTTCCGTTGTGACTGCTTGATTCGCGCCGGATTCTTTGACAAAAGCGATAACTTCCGCAGCCACATCGCCGCGCCGAATAACTACCGGCAACTCCAGCAAACATTCGTAAATAAACACCATTCGCTTGAGACTCAACTGCCATTCATCGATGAGCGCGTCGTCCCAAACCCAAATTGCCGGTGCGTCTGGGTGTGCTTGAAAAGCGGGGCCTTGGGGACTCAAACAGTCGCCGTGCAGCCAAATAATCGGATTGTTCATAAGTTGGTAATTGTTGACGGTTGACAGTTGACAGTTGACAGTTGACAGTTGATTGTTGACGGTTGACTGTTGACTGTTGACTGTTGACTGTTAACTTATGACAACTGACAACGGCCTACGGCCTACTGACTACTGACTACTGACTACTGACTACTGACTTTTTAATTTCTGCTACCTTTTTTAGGGCCTTGCCAACTTTTAGAACCGCCCGTGCGATCGACCTTTTCGCCATGAGGAAACAACTTACTTTCTAAATATTCATAAGTTCCCTCAAAATCGCACTGCCCGTAAAAAGGACAATCGCCACAATAAACCGACTTAGTGTAACGTTCCAAATTTTCCCGATTAAAAAAATAAGGCTTATGACTAAAAGTGCTCGCTACCCACTGCCAAGAAAGATTATTACTCGCCGGATCTCCATCTAGTAAATGTTCCAAAAACCAGCGAGCTCCAGCTTGCCAGCGCACGCGCCGCCAATGTACGAGATAAGCGGCAATCCACATTCGCTGATGGTTGTGCAAATAACCAGTTTCTCGCAACTCGCGGCTAAAACTGTCGATGCAAACTAAACCAGTCGTGCCTTCGACGACATCCTGCGGCATGGTTTCGCTGTAATCTTTGGTAGTGTAACCAGTTTTGTAGGGTTCCTGGTCTTGCCAAATCCCCTTGCCCAATTCAGCGTACAGTCGCTGCCAATAATCCCGCCAACCCAACTCGTTGATAAGTTTTGTTGCATCTTCTGGATGCTGCACCTTCTCCAACACGACATCTCGGACTTCGGCAAGGCTCAAAACGCCGTAGCGTAAATAAGGCGACAATTGCGTTACCGCGCCGTTGAGGAAGTTGCGGGTTGAGGCGTATTTGCCTGGGTCAATTTTTTGCAGGAGTGTCTCGGCTGCTTTGCGCCCGCCTGTGGTTGGGGGTACGTTGCTATCCCGGGCGGTGGCTTGGGGGAACTGTTCGCGCACGTAGGCTATTAATTCGTCGCGGCTGGCAAATTCCCGCTTCATATCTTGACTCATTTTTTTCTCAAGCGGCTGCTATTGTTTCTTTATGTTAAAGGTATTTGTTCGATCGCCCCTGGTCGATCGCCCCCAAAGCTCGGGATCGCGTACAGATACAATCGATCGCCTGCTCGGGGTCAAAATTAGCATCAAACTCACTAAACTTAGGGATAGATATCATACCAAAATCTTATGGACACTTTTGGGGCGGATGCTAAACCGATCGCCAGCTTAGCTAATCGACAGCAGCAAGCTACAAAACAACTGGACAACGAAATTCAAGAGTTCGATCGAGCCATGATGCGCCGCTGCATAGAATTGGCCCGCCGCGCCCTAGGCAAAACCGCACCCAACCCCCTAGTCGGTTCTGTAGTTGTCCGAGACGGCAAGATTGTCGGCGAAGGGTTTCATCCCGGTGCTGGCCAACCTCACGCCGAAGTTTTTGCGCTCCGGGAAGCGGGGGAACTCGCCGCCGGAGCGACTGTTTACGTCAACCTGGAACCCTGCAACCACTACGGGCGAACTCCTCCCTGTTCCGAAGCTTTAGTCAAGGCCAAGGTGGCAAAAGTAGTGGTTGGCATGGTCGATCCGAATCCATTGGTAGCGGGAACTGGGCTGGCCCGGTTGCGGGAAGCCGGGATTGAAGTGGTGACGGGAGTGGAAGGCGAAGCTTGTCAGAAACTTAACGAGGCTTTCGTACACCGGATTTTGCACCGCCAGCCTTTCGGAATTTTGAAATATGCGATGACTTTGGACGGTAAAATTGCTACCAATACCGGTCATAGCGCTTGGGTGACAGGCCAGGAGGCGAGGAGCGAGGTGCATCGGGTGCGCGTCGGCTGCGATGCGGTGATTGTTGGGGGAAATACGGTGCGTCTAGATAATCCCCAACTGACAAGCCATAAACCTGATGGGAATAATCCTCTGCGGGTGGTGATGAGCCGCACTCTGGATTTGCCGAAGTCGGCTTGGTTGTGGGAAACCTCCACGGCGGCTACTTTGGTGCTGACTGAGCCTGGGGTTAACCCGGAATTTCAGGAATTTTTGATGGCAAAAGGGGTGGAAGTTGTGGAGCTCTCGCCTCTGACGCCGACTAATGTGATGGCTTATTTGTACGATCGATCTTTTCTTTCTGTACTGTGGGAGTGCGGCGGTACTTTGGCTGCTCAGGCAATTGCTGAGGGTGCCGTTCAAAAAATTATGGCTTTTATTGCTCCTAAAATTGTCGGCGGCCAAGATGCTCCAACTCCTGTGGGAGATTTGGGGTTTTCGGCAATGACTGATGCTTTGACTTTAGAGCGGGTTTCTTGGCGCGCTGTAGGTGCAGATTGCTTGGTGGAAGGCTATTTGAAAATTAAAGATTGAAAGTTAAAAGCGAGTTTTTTTAGTTTTCAATTTTTAACTTTTAACTCCTTTTATGGTAGAAATTCTGATTTGGAGTTTGATGGTTGGCAGTCTAGGTTTGGAGGCTGCAATCCTGGGTGTCTTGGTGAGCCGCGAGCAATCGGTTGCGGGGGAAAAATGCGACGACGAGGAGGAAGTTTTGACTCGGTACGAATCTCAAGAAGATAATTTTAATGCGCCTGAAAATGCACACTCCAACGGCAATCTTAAATCCGATCGCAATTCTGATGATTTGACGGTTTGGGAGTACAAGATTGTCCGGGCTAGCAGGGATTTGTTTCGCAATCCGGCGATTTTTCACAAGCTGTGCCGGGAAGAGGCGGAAGTTGGCTGGATTTTGCTCGAAAAGCTGGATGACAGGCGGGTGCGGTTCAAACGCCCGATCGCGCTGCGGGACGTTTCTAAGCCTAATTTACCAACGTTTGACCCTTACCGCAGTCATTACGGCCCGATGTCGAATGCGATGACTTGGGCGGGGGCGATCGTGTTATTGAGTGCGATCGTGCTGCCTGCTGTTTTGGGCTATGCTTTGGTATCGGCTACTCTCACCAAAAATCGCTCTAATTGGCCTCCGACACCGATTCAATCTATGCCCTCTCCCGGCGGGCCGGAAAGTCAGAATTAGTTAGTTGGCAATTGGTAAGATCATTTTAGTAATGATTGCTGATATTTTAATATACAAAAATTAAAATATCAGGATAATTCACTAACAGGTTAGCAATATTATGACAGTTGAATTGAAAGATCGGGCGCGAGCGCTGCTCCAGATTGCCCTCAATAACTTACAAGCTGACTTTCGAGAGGGACAGTGGGAAGCGATTGCCTCTTTAATCGAAGAGCGATCGAAACTGCTCGTAGTACAGCGTACAGGTTGGGGCAAAAGTTTAGTATATTTTCTCGCAACTCGGCTGCTGCGCGATCGAGGAGCCGGCCCCACAATTCTGATTTCACCTCTGCTCGCTCTCATGCGAAACCAAATTGTCGCTGCCGATCGTATTGGCATCAAAGCAGCAACTATTAATTCCTCCAATACAGAAGAATGGCAACTCGTAAAAACTCAGTTGCTCACAGGAGAAATAGATGTTCTCCTAATTTCCCCGGAAAGACTAGCCAATGAAGAATTTACCAACACCATTTTGTTACCAATTTCTCGGAATATTGGGTTATTTGTTGTCGATGAAGCCCACTGCATTTCTGACTGGGGACATGACTTTAGACCGGATTATCGGCGGATTGTCAGAATTTTGCAAGCCCTCCCTCAAAACATACCTGTTTTAGCCACAACTGCTACAGCAAACAACAGAGTTGTGAGCGATATCATCGAGCAATTAAATTCTAATCTTCGCATCATCAGAGGAAACTTAATTAGAGAAAGCTTGCAACTCCAAAACATCGCTTTGGGAAGTTCAGCAAGAAGAATGGCATGGTTAGCAGAACAATTGCCCAACTTACCGAGAAGTGGCATCATTTACACCCTAACTGTGAGAGATGCCGAACGAGTTGCCGACTGGTTAACAATTCAAGGAATTGATGCGAAAGCCTACCACAGCAATCTGGAAAATCTAGATAGGCAAGCCTTAGAAGACCAACTTCTCAACAACGAAATCAAAGCATTAGTTGCAACGACAGCTTTAGGAATGGGTTTTGACAAGCCCGATTTAGGATTTGTCATTCATTACCAGCGTCCAGGTTCCGTCGTTCATTATTATCAACAAGTAGGGCGAGCGGGTAGAGCCGTAGAGCAAGCCTATGGTATCCTTTTAAGTGGCGATGAAGATGATGAAATTACCAACTATTTTATTAGAACAGCTTTTCCTCCCCAAGCTCATACGCAGGAAGTTTTAAGCGCGCTATACCTCGCCGATCACGGCTTATCTGTTCCCCAATTAGAGCAAAAACTCAATTTTTCTAAAGGGCAAATTGAGAAGGTTTTAAAACTGTTATCCCTGGAATCACCAGCCCCGGTGAGCAAACAAAGTTCCCAGTGGTACGCTACCCCAGTTGACTATCAGCCCGATCATGATAAAATCGAACGTCTGACACAAATTCGTCGCCAAGAACAAGACAAAATGCGAGAATACATGGGCGAAAGCAAGCAATGTCTCATGGCTTTTCTCGCAGCAGAATTAGATGACCCAAACCCAACTAACTGTGGCAAATGTGCTGTATGTTTGGGTAAACCTTTACTAGCAGAAACTCCTTCGCTGGAAAAAGTAAATCAAGCAATCCAGTACCTACGACGCTGCGATCGCCCGATAGAGCCGCGCAAAAAATGGCCTCCTGAAGCATTTCCAACTTATCGTTTTTCAGGGAATATTAAACCTAATTTAAGAGCAGAATCCGGCAGAGCTCTATCTTTATGGGGTGACGCAGGTTGGGGAGAATTAGTTAAACTGGGTAAGTATCGGGACAATAATTTTAATGATGCACTGGTGGAGGGCGCTTTTGAAATGATTCAGCGCTGGCAACCTCAACCTTTTCCTACTTGGGTGACTTGCGTACCTTCTTTAAATCGTCCCGACTTAGTACCGAATTTTGCTCAAAGACTGGCCGATCAATTAAATTTGCCATTTCAGCCAGTTATTCGGAAAATTCACCAAACACCACCTCAAAAAGAGATGAATAATAGTTACCAGCAAGCTCATAATTTGGATGGTGCATTTGCGATCGACACTTGGGAAGGAATCAAAGGAACAGTTTTCTTAGTTGATGATATGGTAGATTCCCGCTGGACTTTTACAGTCATTGCGGCACTTTTACGTCAAGCTGGTAGCGGGTCAGTTTTTCCTCTAGCATTATCCCTCAACTCTCTCGCCGATTAGATATATGAATCATATACTGCCACCAGATACTCAAGCAATTTTACTTTTGTGCGCTAGCTTCGGGCAAAATCGGCAAACAGAACCACAGCCCCTAACGCTTGGCGAATATAATTATTTGGCTGGTTGGCTGCTCGAAAATCAGAAGCGCCCAGCGGATTTACTGCATCCAAATTGTTTAAATTTGTTACAATCAATTCCGGCAAGTAAGCTTGATTTTAACAGAGTTTCGGCATTATTAGAACGAGGGGTAATGCTGAGTTTAGCTGTGGAAAAATGGACGAATCAAGGGCTGTGGATATTGGGAAGAAGCGACTCTCAATACCCCAAGCGCCTCAAGCAAATATTGAAACATTTAGCACCAGCAATTCTCTATGGGATTGGCAACATAAAATTGCTATGTCAGGGAGGATTAGCGATTGTTGGTTCTCGCGATGTTGATGAAGAAGGACTCGATCGCACTCAGAGAGTTGCACAGATTTGTGCCGAACAAGAAATGCAGGTAGTTTCCGGCGGTGCGCGTGGGGTAGATATGGTGGCAATGTTAAGTGCGCTGGAGGCGGGAGGAATGGCTGTTGGCGTGCTGGCTGACAGTTTGGCTAAAGCTGCTGTTGCTGGAAAATATCGCGCTGCGATTAAAGAAGACAGACTAACTTTAGTATCTGCTTGCGATCCGAATGCTGGTTTTAATGTTGGCAATGCGATGGCGCGAAACAAATATATTTATGCTTTAGCCGATCGCGCCCTTGTCATCAGTTGTTCAGTCGGTACGGGCGGCACTTGGGCGGGTGCGGTGGAAGCGCTAGAAAGGATAAAAGATGTCCCGGTTTTTGTGCGGATAGAGTCTGCTGTACCATCCGGCAACCGACAACTGCTGAAACGGGGAGCAAAACCTTTGCCAGCTATACCTGCTAGTTTATTAAAGGGACAATTCAGGGAACTTTTGGAGGTGGCTACCTCAGAATTTGGAGCGATCGAAACTGCAATAGAAATAAATTGTTATGAATCTGCTGATGCGAAGGAAAACCCACAACCACAAGGTTCGCTGTTAGAAATTGAAGCCGCAGTTACAGATGTGGAAGTGACACACTCATTAACATCGGAAATTGCAGTAAATCAAGTGCTATCAAACTCAGTGTCGGAGACTGTATCTGCAAAAACAGAAGTGGAAGCGCCAGCCTCTGAAGAAACAGATGTTGCATCTAATGGAAGTATGCAAAATGCGATTCCCTACGGGATAGCTTCGCTTCACGCACATCGGCAAACACCTACGATCGAATTTCGTCCAAAAGATATTTACGAAGCAGTTTTACCCTTGATTCTCAGTCATTTAGATCGACCGTTAGATGATAAATCTCTTGCGGAAATTCTGGATGTCCAAATAGGGCAAATGCGACAGTGGCTAAAAAGAGCAGTGGCAGAAGGTAAGGCGATAAAAACTAAGAATCCAGTAGCTTATGTAGCCCATCAAAAAGGAGATTTATTGTCTTTACTGGATGAAAGTGCATAACCCACGGTGTCTTAAACTTCCGTGGGTAAATCCTTCAATTTTCCCTCTAAAATTTAAAATTTCAAATCGATTGACTCCTTAAGTTTGGGGCGGTATTACTGAGGGAGCGGACAGCAATCTCAAGTTGTAATCGGTATCGCCTTGAAATTGAGAAACGCGGACGAAATAAGTCCCCGAAGGCAAAGCTCCATTGCTGACAATTGTTTCGGAAGCTGTACCTAAATTGTTAGATGAAGCAATAATATCGTCTAATCCAACTGCACCGTTGCCGTTGAGATCCTGAATTAATTCTACATCAACATCTGCACTCAAACCGTCAACTGTTGCACTGAAAAGGCTCGGGGTATTCAGGATGAAACTGTAAATGTCGGTTGGTTGGGCAGCGCCGACAAAATCGCTCGCAGTTTGAATTTCTCCAAGAGTTCCTAGGTTTTGTGCTGCGTTCAAATTGTCTGCGGGCTCGGGGAGTGTGCTCAACAGTCCTTCTTGTTGGCCGAATTGAATGTAATGGTCGATCGCACTTTTAACTGCGCCGCTATTGACTGCTGCTGCTACCAGCGGATATTTTTCTAGATAAAAGCTGGGATCGAAGAAAACGCTGGCTTTGCGGTTTTCTAATTGACCGACTTTGAAGTAGTGTTCAAATGGGGTAAATTGATTGGCTTGGACTGCTGTCTGAACGTCTGGGTTGCTTGTTAGATAGAAACCCATATCGAAGAAAGGGTTGGGGCTGCGAACTTCAAATTGACCGAATCTGATAAAGTGATCGGCTGCTGAAACGCCATTGAGTTTGGCTGATACCGCGACATCTGTATTGGTGTCTAAATAATAGCTGGAGTCGAACAGGGCATTGGGGTCGCGATTTTCAAATTTGCCAATTTTTCGGTAGTGATCAAAGGGACTCGATACCGTGCCTCTGGCAACTGCTACGGCGACATCTGGGTTGTTTTCGAGATAAAATTTGCTGTCGAACAGTGTTCTGAGGGTTAGCATTCTTAAAAAAAATCTCTTTGTACTTTAGTCTGGAAAGTGCATAATCAAATTCGATCGAGAATCCAGTTTACATCAATTTTTTGTGAGGGCGTCTCAATTATGGCTAAATCTGCACTGATGACAATGCTACGCCGCGCTGCGAGTATTGCCCAAAAGTCAAGGGAAACGGGCATTCCGGCTGATGAATTGCTGGGGATGCTGACTTCGCGCACTTCCAATTTTCCCATATCTCGGCGCGGCTTGCTGCACGGGGGTTTAGCTGCTGCGGGGGCTGTAGCTGCTGCGACTTTTACCAGGGAGGGAGCTTTTGCTCAACAAGGCGGACGATCGCCCATTTTGGTTGTGGGTGCGGGAATTGCGGGTTTGACGGCGGCTTATCGCTTGCGCCAAGCGGGTGTGCGCGCCGATATAATCGAGGCAACTAACCGCGTGGGGGGGCGGATACGCACTATTCCCAAGGTGGCTGGAACGCTGATTCCGGCCGATGTGGGGGGAGAATTTATTGACACCGGTCATACTAATTTAATCTCGCTGGCGACGGAATTGGGTTTGCGGGCGATCGACTTAGCCCAAGTGCAGAGTGGATTGGTGAAGGATACTTTTTTCTTTGAAGGGCGACGATTTCCTCTTGAGCAAATAATCGCGGATTTTGCGCCGCTAGCAACTAAAATTAATGAAGATGTGGAGGCTATTGGAGATAACATTAGCTATCTTGATTTTACGGAAACAGCGGAAAGATTGGACAATCTTTCGATCGCTGAATATCTAGACCAAGCTGATACTAGCACACTACTGCGACAATTGTTGCGGGTTGCTTATACGGTATTCTACGGTCGAGATTCCGAGGAACAGTCGGCGTTAAATCTGCTGTTTTTAATCGGTTCTGAACCTGGCAGTTTTGAATTGTACGGCAACAGCGATGAGCGTTATCAAATTGACGGCGGCAACAGTCAAATTATCAACCGTTTGGCGGGTCAATTGTCTGGTTCGATCGAGGCGGGGACGGTTTTGGAAGCGATTACTCTTTTGCCAGACGGCCGCTATCGGGTAAATTTGCGATCGGGACAAAGCGCCTTCGATCGCACTTACGAGCGAGTTTTGTTAACTTTGCCGTTCAGCACTCTGCGTGACGTTAAAATTAACGTACCTTTGCCCCAACCAAAGCGACGGGCGATCGAGCAGTTGGGCTACGGTACCAATTCTAAGTTAATTACCGGCTACCGCAGCCGCATTTGGCGGGAAATTTATCAATCGACTGCTTCTGTTTATACCGATTTAGGATTCCAAAATAGCTGGGAACCTACGCCTTTTGCTCCTACTGGTAACGGTTTAGTTACTAATTTTACAGGAGGAAAGCAGGGTTTGGCGATCGGTGCCGGAACTCCCGAAGACCAAGCACAAAGATTTTTGGGACAATTTGAAAGAGTTTTTCCCGGAGTGAGCAATTTGCGATCGGGCAAAGCTGTGCGAGCTTATTGGCCGGGAGAACGCTTTTCTAAAGGTTCTTATTCCTGCTATTTAGTCGGGCAGTGGACGCAAATGTACGGCGTTGAAGGCGAACGAGTTGGGAACTTATATTTTGCCGGAGAACACACTTCGCTGGAAAATCAAGGTTATATGGAAGGCGGTTGCGAAACCGGACAAAGGGCGGCTTTTGAAATTTTACAAGATTTGGGTTTGACAAGTTCTGTAGATGCTTTGAATACTCGCAGTGCGAGCAGTTTGAACAATCGCCGTCCCAGCCGGAAAATTCCCGGAGCGCGGAATCTTAGGAATAGGAATCCGAGTATTAGACAATAACGTAAGGTGCGCCGCAGCGCACCCTACAAATATCGCAGATAATTCATCAAACAATCTCGTCCGGGTTAATTCCCTGAGCGCGTAAATATTCAGCAAGGCGATCGGCTCGTTCGCATTCGCGATCGGCCCGTTTACGTTCGAGTTCGACCCGTTGTCGTTCCGCTGTTATCTGTTCTACACCCCACAAAAGCAGATTTCCTGCTTCATCCCACCAGCGCAACCAATAACCAGTACGCTGTTCTTTTTCCCCCCGCCAAGTTCCCAAATACAAACCAAAATCTGCTATCCAATGGCGACCTTCCTCATCAGGAAATTCTAGTTTGTAATTGCCATTTTGCAAGCGATAGACCTCCAACAATCCACTTTCTGGGTCAAAAATGATGTAAGTTGGTACTTGCAGAATTTGTTCGTAAAAAAACCACTTTCCGGGAGGAAAAGTACGTCTAATAGAATATTCCTCGCCGTCTGTTTCCGACAAAAACTCCATCACAATGCTTGGGATTTCTCCTTCCAAGTTTGGGGTGTAGCTTTTGCGGTCTATTCTCGATTCTACCGGGAGTACGGAAGGTACATAAACCCAATCTGGTGCTTTGATAACTAACTCGCCGTTGACAGTAGCGCAAATGCCAAAGTTGCTAGCAATCAGCATTAGCGGGCCGATTAATCCTCTCAGTTCTAAGATTTCTCGCAGTGCTCCGGCAATTAGCGGTTGACCTGTATTCTCCACGGGCTTTTCTTCTAATTGGAAGTCGTCTGGCAACTTCTCCCAAGTTACGGTTATTGCTACCGTTTTTTGTTTTGGGTGATCTTGAGTCGCGACCATGACTTTATTTTTTAAAGTTTGATGTCTTATCATAGCACAATACAATGTGCGCCTTCATTAGACAAGATTGCACTCTCAAGCAGACTATATTGAATACATCTGCGTTGATCGGTGTTTATCCGCTTGAAATCTGCGGTTAACCAATCAATCAAATATTTATGCAATGTAAGTCTAATTAATTTCAGCAAATACCGATAAAAAATATGAAAATATTACATTTTACACTAGCTTTATCAACTTTGCTAATCTCGCCAATCTCAGCTAGCCCTTTGCTGGCAGATTCTACAAATACGAAAATTCAAATTTCACAAATTGACGAGCCGTTTTGCTATATGAAAACCCCCGACGGCAAAACAGTAGATTTGGGCAAACTCTGCGAAAAATCACCAAATTCGGAAACTGCCCAAACTTGCATTACGGGTTCCAATATTGCTGCAAAATTATCAATTGCAGGGGCAAATTATGACGGCAGTTTTTTCAGCGGTAAAGTCGTCAATCAAGGCTGCAAAACAATCAAGAATGTGAAAGTCAATTATGAAGTTTTAGACGAGTCGGGTAATTTAATTGATAACGGATTTATTGACGCTCAACCAGCTACTATTGCACCCGGAGAGTCAGCTACCTTTCGGGGCGCAGTTGTCGCAGGGGCTAAGGTGCAGGCGACTTATGCAGATGCTCTAGATTGATTGTGGCGATTTGCCCGATCGCTGTTATCATATTTGGGCTCAGATATCTGTAGAAACAGAAGTTGCAGGAGTCAAATATCTTGAAAAATCGATCGACATACTGGCAAATCTTACCCTACCTCCGTCCCCAAAAACAAACCATCGGTAAAGCATTAGCTTGTACCGTAGTATTTACCATATTTTGGCCGATAATCGCGTGGCTGGTTGGCGAAACAGCAAAATTTATAGGAAAAGGAGATTTACAAGGATTC
>JBBSNU010000034.1:0-15310 GCA_038260455.1 Chroococcales cyanobacterium
AGGGTCTCCAAAGGCGGTTTTTTCGATTTGTTCGGCGTGAATCAGTATGGGATTGTCCACGGTTTATACCTCTGTCAAGTTCTGAGTCTAGTTTACTTTGACTTGTGTGTACACGGTAGCCTTTTTAAGGGGGGTTAGGGGGGATCAATCTTAAGTGAACCGTATTGCGCTATAAGCTGTATTTGATGCTACAACTTAAGAGCATAAATCCTAATTAAATATCTAAACCAATGACTGCTAAGTCGGGAGGATGTTCGACAACAAACTGGTAATCTAACTCTTGTTTGGCTTGCGGCGGCAGAGACATTATCCATTCCAACATTCCCATTTCACCTGCTACTATCTTCGGATTGGTGACACTCAACCGCACTTTTATTTGCTCGGTGCGACTGACTGGTAGTTGCTCTTTCAAGGTCAAGTTTACAGGCAGTTGCTGCAAATTGGTCACAATTAACCGATAAGCGTAACTCGTGCGCCGCTGATTCCCGATCAGTTTTTTATCTACTTGTCTTTCCACTAATTCTCGCTCGATTTTTAGTCCTTCATCTATTCCTAAATTCAGCTTGAATTCTTCGCCAGGGGAAATATTATCTAACTGTAAAGTACCTACGAAAGTGTTGTCGCGAAAGATATTTGCTTGACCGGGCAGGAGAGTTGCACCTGTCATTGGATTGGTGACAATTGCTTGCAAATAAGCAAAGCTGACTAAACGCGGAACGGCTATGTATTGAAGTTGGGAGGGATAATTTTCGCTGAAAATAGTGACTTTGTGCGGCGTGCCGTCGCTGGGAATATTGGTATTTCCTCCTACTTGAAAGGTGACTGTGCCGCCTGCTTTAGATACTGTTGCTGTGGCGGTTTGAGCTGCTATCGGGGCGGGTGCGGGTGCTGCAGCACTAGAATCCATCATTGCCAAAGCCATCTCAGGTTCCGCAGCCTGTGGGCTTCGTGTTCTCATAAATTCTGGGGTTTGAGAAGATTTTGGGCGAACAATATCGATAAACCAGGGTTGGAGTTTTGGGGGCAAAGTTCCCATTCCGGGTTTGGCTGTGGATAAAGTTAGCGCTACTCCCGTCCAATCTTCGCCTGTATTTTGATTGACTTCGGCTAGGTAATTGAGATTGATTTGGTTGTTGGTAGTATTTATTCGCAAGTCGTAAAGGGGAGTCCAACGGGCTTGGGTTACTACATAGGAAACTTCTAGTTCAAAATTGCCGCTGCCGCTTGGTTCGATCGCCACACTGATGTTAAAAGTTTTCTGAGAATGGGGAGTTTGTACTTGTTGTAACTTCTGCTGTAAAGCTTGTATTCGATTGTCTAATTCGTGCTGTTGTCTTTCGTGCTGCCCGATCGCACTTACGTACTTTTTATAATTGCTGCCTAAAAAATTGAGCAATTCGCCGACTTCGTTCAAACCAATCTGCTGCTTGGAGATGCTGCTGGCAAAGGAACCGACGCTTTTTGCGCTCAAATTCTCGACAAAGTTGAGTTGAATTTTTCGCGCGGCGATTTGGTCTTTTATGGCGCGTTTTTGGGTTTCTAATTCTTGGATTTGGTGGGTTAATTCGGCGATGCGATCGCCCGTAGGTTCGCTGCTAAACACTGTTTCGGTTCGCACTCCCAGCAATCGCACGGCGACTGTACCGGCGCCGGTGGCCCTGACTGACTCTGTTTCGATGGTTGTGGGGAGAGAGGCGATCGTCAATTCTCGCTCGTTTCCCGTCAGGGCTACTGTGCCGCGGCGGGTGATCAGGGCGCGATCGGTGTACGCGGTAACTTCAGAAATTTGCGACTCTACTATTTTGATATTATCGCGATCGAGTAAATCTGAATTAGTCATTGCTACTAATCCCTCTACGAAACTCTTTTAGTGCTTCCAAGGGCGAAGCAAACAAAATGCAGCGCTTCAACAAAGATAAGTCTAACTCAGGCAGCAATTGGCTGCTAGCAATTCGCTCATAACCCTGTTCTCGCAAATGGTAAAGCTCTAGCGTTCCGTCTTCCCAGAACCAAACTTCCGGCACACCCATCAGCCGATATTTCTGAAGTTTAATCGGACTGCCGCTAGTAATCACCACCTCAACGCATAAGTCAGGAACATCCTTATCTGTCCCAAAACAATAAGACAAATCTGCCTGATACTCGACTTTACGTTCAACAATCTGGCTGTAAGCACCGCTCGGAAAAAATTCAATTTCCTTAACTTCAAAGTAGATCGCAAGCAATCCTGCAATTATGGATTTAACCACTTCATGAGGTTTACTAATGCCCACAATCTCTAAAACTCCTTGACAATAAAATAACCGCACTCCAGGCACATTCTCAAAACTAGCTTGAATTGCTTTGAATTGATGCCAGGTTAAGCCGCGGCAAGTGAAATGCTGCTCGGCTGCGGGAGAAACTGTGGGATTGTCTATAGTTTGAACCATGACTGTCCTGTGGATTTAAAATGTTAGCAACAACTTAATTTTAGCTCAGCGGCTCGATTCCCGCCAAATCCAAAATTTGTCAAGTTTTGCGATCGGCCATCCCTCTACCAAACTCTTCCAGTGCATCCAAAGGCGAAGCAAATAAAATGCAGCGTTTGAGCAAAGTCAAGTCTAACTCAGGCAGAAATTCGCTGTTTGTAATTTGCTCATAACCCTGCTCGCGGAGAGCATAAAGCTCTAGCGTTCCGTCTTCCCAAAACCAGACTTCCGCTACACCCATCAGCCGATACTTCTGAAGTTTAATCGGACTGCCGCTAGTAACAACTACCTCAATACACAAATCGGGAACATCTTTTCTATTCCCAATACAGAAAGATAAATCTGCCTGATACTCGACTTGACCCTCAACAATCTGGCTGTAAGCACCGCTGGGAAAAAATTGTATTCTTCTGAATACAAAAAAATTCACCAGTAGCGCTGCTATCAGACATCTTGTTTCTTCATGAGGTTTACCAATACTCACAATTTCTAAAACTCCCTCACAGTAAAATAAGCGTACATTCGGCACCTTCTCAAAACTAGCTTGAATTGCTTTGAATTGATGCCAGGTTAAGCCGTGCAAGATAAAATGCTGTTCGGCTGCGGGAGAAATTGTGGGATTGTCTATAGTTTGAACCATGACTGTCCTGTTGATTTAAAATCGTAGCAGTAACTCAATGTTAACTCAGCGGCTCGATTCCCGCCAAATCCAAAATTTGAGGAATCAAATCTTCTCGCTTCACTGCCATCATGTGTACTCCTTGGCACAAATCCCGCGCTAGCTTGACTTGTTCTGCCGCAATTTTTATGCCTTCCTGCAAAGGTTCTGGAGATTTTGCCAAACGGTCGATCGTCTCTTGCGGTATGTGAACTCCCGGCACGTATTTCTTGATAAATTCAGCATTTTTAGCTGATTTAAACAAAAATATTCCGGCTAAAATTGGTTTGTTACAGCCAGCAGCAATGTGGTGCATAAACTTATCAAAAACTTCAAAATCTGTAATTAATTGGCTCTGAAAAAACTGTGCTCCCGCTTCTACTTTTTTCTCAAATCGACTTTGCAAACCAGACCAACTGGGGGATTGCGGATCGACAGCGGCACCGACAAATAAATCGGTAATTCCGTCTGTTAAAGCTTTGTCATTCCAGTCTTTGCCGCCGTTCATTTTTTGAATGACTTGCAACAGCCGCACTGCTTCTAAATCGAATACACTTTTGGCTTTTGGATGGTCGCCGGCTTTGACTGGATCGCCGGTGAGTGCCAAGATATTATGGATGCCTAAAGCGTGGGCTCCCATCAGATCGGCTTGCAGGCCTATTTGATTGCGATCGCGACAAGCAACTTGACAAATCGGCTCAATGCCGTGCTGCAATAGAATCGCGGAAACTGCTAGCGGACACATTCGCAGCACTGCGCGGCTTCCGTCTGTGATGTTAATGGCGTGCACTCTGTTTTTGAGAATTTCCGCCATTGCGATCGTGTGGGTGATGTCGCCCCCTTTTGGCGGAGCAACTTCGGCGGTAATTATAAATTCTCCGGGGGTGGTGCAGGCTGTACGAAAACGGTTCATAGTTATATGTGAAGGAAGAAGGAAGAAGGAAGAAGGAAGAAGGAAGAGGGAAGAAGGAAGAGGGAAGAAGGAAGAGGGAAGAAGGAAGAGGGAAGTTCGGCAACTGATTTTACAACGGATTTAACGGATGTTAGGAATAAGTGATTAATGATTCGATAAAATCACAAATTACCCATTACCCATTACCAATTACCAATGATTAAAGAGGTAGAGAATAACCGAAAGCGGTTTTAACCTTAGTCAGAGTTTGATTAGCAATGGTTTCTGCTTGTTCTTTTCCGCGACGCAGTACAGATTCTAAATATCCCGGTTCGTCCATTATTTCCTTGTATTTATCCTGAATAGGTTTGAGGGCATTAATTGTTGTCTCTGTCAACAAGGGTTTAAATTCTCCCCAACCCATGTTTTCACATTCCGCTGCAACTTCTTCCTTCGATTTGCCGGAAAGTAGGAGATAAAGTGTTAGCAGATTTCTAGCTTCGGGGCGTTCTGGGTCGTCGAAAGTCAAGCCCCGCACGGTATCTGTTTTGCAGCGCTTGATTTTTTTAGTAATGGTTTCTGGCGAATCTAATAAGTTAATTCGACTTTGTTCGGAAGGGTCGGATTTTGACATTTTGCGCGTACCGTCTGTCAAACTCATTACTCTCGCGCCGTCTGCCCTAATTAACGGTTCGGGAAGTTTTAATACGGGTTTTTCTGGTGTGCCGAATTGGTGATTTAATCTGATGACTAGATCGCGGGTGAGTTCCAAGTGCTGTTTTTGGTCTTCTCCTACTGGCACTTTGTCGGCATCGTAAAGCAAGATGTCTGCTGCCATCAATACGGGATAATTTAGCAAGCCTGCGTTGACGTTTTCGCCTTGTTTAATTGCTTTTTCTTTAAACTGAATCATATCTTCGAGCCAGTTAATCGGCGTAATGCAGTTTAGCAGCCATGCTAGTTCTGTATGCGCCGAGACGTGGGATTGCACGAAAATAGTAGAATATTCTAAGTCGATGCCACAAGCTAAATAGAGAGCGGCGATGGTGTAAGTATCTGAGGCAAGGGTTGCTGGATTGTGCGGTGCGGTAATTGCGTGCAAATCGACTACGCAAAAGTAATTTTCGTACTCACTTTGACCTTCTACCCAGTTGCGAATGGCACCGAGATAATTGCCGAGGTGTAGATTGCCTGTTGGCTGAACTCCTGAAAGAACGCGCTGTTTACCCATGAGGAAAGAATAGAATTGATTTCACATTTCTATTTTGACACGTTATTTTGATTTAAGATACTTTAATTTTTTTGCGCCATTAGCAACGGGCTAGAAGCCCGTTCCACAAGACATAATTTTGGGGTAGGGATTAGCAAGGGGCTAGAAGCCCGTTCCACAAAGCATTTTTTTTGATTATGCTCCTACCCAATGCCCAATGCCCAATGCCCAATGCCCAATGACTAATTTCGATTACAAATCTGTCAGTAACCGGGCTTTGCGTAAAATAAATGTGAGAACTGTTTCTTGACCGGTGATAATATCGGCTCTGCCCTCCATTCCTGATTGAATTGAATACTGGCGGGGGGCATTTGCCTGGGGCTTTGCGAAGAATTGACCGCTGGTGGATTGGAGTTTGGTTAAATAGGTTTGTTGGGGCTTAATTGCTACTTCGTAATAGGCTGTACCTGAGTTATTAGCGGGATTTTGAGGGGCGATCGCATCTGGGGCGATTTCGCTGACTGTTCCTTTCAATGTCCCGTAATCGGGGAAGGGTAAAGCGGAAATTCTGATCTGTACGGGTTGGCCGATTTGGATGCGGGCGATGTCTTGGGATGTCACCTTGGCTTTGACTACCAGGGGTACGTCGCTGGGGACGATTTGGGCGATCGCGCTGCCGGCTTGTACGGTTTGACCGGTATTTTGTACTTCCAATTTGAGAATTGTACCGTCAGCGGGGGCGCGGATCACGCTATTTTTGAGTTGTGACTCAACTTGATTTAGCTGTTTTTTAGCTTGAATTAATTGTTGTTGGATGGTCGATCGCTTGACGAGCAAAACCCGCCGACTTCTACCGAGTCTCTCGGCAACATCCGGCAGCGATGTGGCGATTTTGACTAAAGCGGATTCGACTAATTGCTGTTCGGCGGAACTTCCACTTTGGATGCTTTTAAGTTGGGCGCTGGCCAAAATTTGATTTTCTAAGTCGCGCAGTTGCTTGTTGATTTGCTGTGCTGCTGCTTGAGACTGATTAATTATTTCTTGGAATTGCTTGTTTTGAGTTCCCAAACGCGAACCGTCTACAACTGCGATCGTATCTCCGGCTTTCACTGTCTGATTTTCGCTGACAGCAATGCTTTCGACGGTTCCTTCGGTGGCGGCTTGCACGACGCGCACTTCTCCGGCGGGACGGACGATCGCCTCTGCTTTGACTGTGGCGCTGTATTTGGTGACGCTAGCCAGGGCGATCGCCCCGCCAAAGGTGGCCACCATCAAAATTCCCCCCAAACTTGTCCAAGGGCTGACAGGGGGCAAAAACTGGTCGTTATTAAAGGTTTCAGCGGGTGTGGGTTCGGGAGTGAGAGACATGGTGGGTGCTGGGGGTGAGAGGAATAATTTTGAGTTTTGAGTTTTGAGTTTTTAACTGGTTCCCAGGCAGAACCAGGGAACCGATATCAGCGAGGCTCTGCCTCGGGAAAAATGGAGGCAGAGCCTCGCTGATATCGGTTACGAGGCAGAGCCAGGTAACGAATAACCCCGGTTTTTGACAAAGGAGTGCGTAAGTCTTATCTAAATCAAAATTCACAGGCTCAAGGTCAAAATCCGCACAGCTTTGCTGTCCCTACCCGCAAATTTCCCCAAACATCAAGAATGGTGGAAAAAGCGGGCAACATTCATGAAAATAGGGCATTTCAGTAATGATTTTTGGCGCTGTTACCCGGTTTTTTTGGAATATGCACGTAAGTAACTACATAGGTATTAATAGGAGTTCCTCATGCCGGAAAATCAACAAAATTCATTCTTTACCGAGCTAACCGAACGAGAATCTGCCACTGTCAGCGGTGGCAGCACTACCAGCGGTTTCAGCAGTAATAACAGCAACAGCGGGAGCGAAAACAGCAGCAATGACCTCAATATGTTGTTTTTCATGCCGCAGCCGAGCCAGCTTTATCTGTACGATCCGAACCGATCGCGCCCTTACAAAACCCTAGTAGTCTAGATAGCTGAGTCGAGTAGCGCGATCGAAATAAATTTGGAAAATATCTCGGTAATATTCCGGAACTCGCACAGCACTTGAAGAACTATTAGTTAGTAATTACACGAGGCTATAGAGATTTATAAAATTTCTAGTTCTCGTTCCATCTTGTCAAATTAAATGGAGTCAAATCATGCAAGAAACTAAGGAAAATTCACTGTTTGCTGAACTCACCCCTGAAGAATCAGCTAGCGTCAACGGCGGTTACTATTATGCCAATAATCGCTACGACTGCGATCGCAATCAACGGCGCAGTTGGGTAGTGTACCGCCGGAATTGCGACGGTTCATACAGAAAAGTAGTCCGCTACGGCTACTACTAAAGTTTAGGGCTGTGAATTCAGCTCTCTAACTGTCGATCGAGAAAGCACCCATAATTTCATGGTGCTTTATTTAAGCGAGGCTGTAGAAATTTTAAATAATTTCTAGTTTCTGTTAAAAATTTTTCATTGTGAAAGGAGTCTAATCATGCAAGAAATTAAAGAAAATTCACTGTTTGCTGAACTCACCCCTGAAGAATCAGCTAGCGTCAACGGCGGTTACTCTTATAATCGCTACGACTGTAACCGTGGGCGCCGCCGCAGTTGGGTAGTGTACCGCCGGAATTGCGACGGTTCCTTCAGAAGAGTAGTCCGCTACGGCTACTACTAAAGTTTAGGGCTGTGAATTCAGCTCTCTAACTCTTGATTGAAAAGCACTCATAACTTTATGGGTGCTTTTTGCTGATTGGGTAGTTGGTGAGGAGTAGTGTTCATTATGCTCTACTCATTATTCCATTTGCAAAATGTTAAAAAATATTCCTTTGATCGGCAAAATGCCATTATTCGGACAAGTAAACAGGTTTAAGAAATATCAGGTTGTTCTCCAGCAGAGCGAAGAAGATTGCGGGGCGGCTTGTTTGGCTTCCATCGCGAAATTTTACGGACAGAATTTTACAATTAGCCGCTTGCGAGAATTTGCCGGTACCGGTCAAAAGGGGACGACTTTACTGGGTTTGAAACAGGGGGCTGAGGCGATCGGCTTTAATGCTCGATCGGTGCGAGCAGCCGCTGCTATTTTAGACAAAATTGATGAAGCACCTTTGCCGGCAATTATTCACTGGAGCGGGTATCATTGGGTTGTTTTGTACGGAAAACAGGGCAATAAATATGCGATCGCAGATCCCGCCATTGGTCTACGCTATGTTTCTAAAGAAGAATTAGCAGCGGGTTGGACAGATTGGCTGTGCTTGCTAGTAGACCCAGATCCAGAGCGGTTTTTTGCGGAAGCAGACGGTCAACCGCCCGCCAATTCCTTACAAAAATGGATGCGCCGGGTTGGGATTTACCGCCACATTTTAATCGAAGCATTGTTGATGAATGTAGTGTTGGGTTTGCTGTCGATTTCGTCGCCTTTTTTAGTTCAAGTGCTCACCGACGACATCCTGGTGCGGGGCGACACGCAACTTTTGGCAAGTGTGGCGATCGCAGTTATAATTATGAATTTTTTTAGCAGCAGTTTAGGATTGGTTGAGTCAAACTTAATTGCTCAATTTTCCCAGCGTTTAGAGTTAGGATTGGTGATGGAGTTTGGGCGCAAATTCCTGCGTTTGCCTTTGAGCTTTTACGAAACCAGACGCAGCGGCGAAATCGTCAGTAGATTACAAGATATCCAAGAAATAAATAAATTAGTTTCTCAAGTAGCTATCAGCTTGCCCAGTCAATTTTTTATAGCGGTAGTTTCTTTTATTTTTATGTTGTTTTACAGCAGGGAACTGACGCTAGCAGCTACAGTAATGGCTGTGTTAATGACTGCCTCTACAGTGGTGTTTCTGCCCGTGTTGCAGCAAAAAACGCGCGCTCTCTTTGTGCTGGAAGCAGAAACTCAAGGCGTTTTAGTCGAAACTTTTAAAGGTGCGCTGACTGTGAAAACTACTAGCAGCGCCCAGCAACTTTGGGAAGAATTTCAAAGCCGCTTCGGTCGCTTAGCAAATCTCACTTTTCGCACTACACAAATTGGTATTCTCAATAATATTTTTTCTGGTTTTATTGCTTCAGCGGGCGGCATTACTTTGCTGTGGTTGGGCAGCGGTTTGGTGATTGACAAGGTACTGAGTATCGGTCAGTTGCTGGCGTTTATTAGCATGAGTCAAAACGTTACTAATTGGGTGAATTCTTTAGTAGGATTTAGTGATGAAATGACTCGCGTTCAGACAGCAACTCAACGGCTTTCAGAAGTCATCGATGCTGCACCGGAAACTAAGAACGATAGTAATAAACCTGCGGTCACGATTCAAGGCCGCGATGAGATTGTTTGCAAGAATGTTAATTTTCACTACCCAGGCAGACTTGACTTGCTGGAAAATTTTTCTGTGACGTTTCCTGGGGGTCAAGCAATTGCTTTAATCGGCTATTCGGGCTGCGGAAAAAGTACGCTCGCTAAGGTGATTGCTGGTTTGTATCCGCTGCAATCTGGTAATGTGAGAATTGGCGGTTACAATTTGCAAGATTTGTCTCTCGACAGTCTCAGACAGCAGGTGGTTCTAGTTCCTCAAGAAGCGCATTTGTGGAGCCGTTCGATTATAGATAATTTTCGTTTGGGGAGTCCAGATGCCAGCTTTGAACAGATTGTGAAAGTGTGTAAAATTGCGGGGGCTGACGAATTTATCAGTCAATTACCTGATAAGTATCAAACTGTTTTAGGGGAGTTTGGAGCGAATATTTCTGGGGGACAAAGACAGAGATTGGCGATCGCCCGCGCCCTTCTCAACAACCCGCCCGTATTGATTTTAGACGAATCTACCGCAGGGCTAGATCCCGCCAGCGAAGCGGAAGTCTTGGAAAATTTGTTGATGTACCGGCATGGGAAAACTACGATTTTTATCAGTCACAGGCCGCGAGTGATCGATCGCGCCGATTGGATTATCATGTTAGAACGCGGTAGGTTGAAACTGCAAGGATCTGCTGCAAAATTGCGATCGATTCCCGGAGATCATTTAGAATTTTTGCATCCTTAAAAAATTGTAGGGTGCGTCAGCTACTATTGTCTAATCTGGAAATTGATAGACTCTAAGCTGACGCACCTTATGGCTTATACAATTTATCAAAATTCGTGCAACAAACAATTGTTGGGCGGAATGAAACTGAGGGTTGTTTGCCCACCCGATGTGTAAGGTGCGTCGCTATCGGATTGTCGATTTAATTTAAGGATTTTTAGTGGCGACGCACCCTACGAATACTCAAATTTTATGGTTCGTCAGTTGATAATTTTTCCATTTGTCGATCGAATCATGCTAGCTGACGCACCCTACTGCTCGATCAATGAACCCGACAAACCAAAGGAATAGCCTCTTGATTGTCCAGCACCAAACCGTACTCCAAACCTTCAACAACGGCCTGACAAGAAGCATCCAAAATATTAGTAGAAACCCCCACAGTAGTCCAGCGCTGCTGGCGGTTGCTCGATTCTAATAAAACGCGAGTTTTAGCACCAGTACCCGCACCGGAATCCAGAATTCGCACCTTGTAATCCGTCAGGTAAAAATGGGCAATCGCCGGATAAAAATTCACCAAAGCTTTCCGCAAAGCCGAATCCAAAGCAGAAACCGGGCCGTTTCCTTCTGCACATTCCAGAATATTTGTACCGTTGACTGACAATTTGACCGTTGCTAAAGCCGTACAATCTTCGCCAACCTTATCGCAGTGCACTTGAAATCCCTTAATTTCAAACCACCGCTGACGCTGTTCCAAAGCCTCCCGCATCAACAATTCAAAACTTGCCTCAGCGCCTTCAAATTGATATCCTTGACTTTCCAAAGCTTTTAATTTTTCCAGAATTTGGCGACAAGCAGGATTTTGGCGATCGAGTTCTATTCCAAAAGTGCGCGCCTTCGCCAAAACATTGCTCAAACCAGCCTGATCCGAAATCACAATTCGCCGTATATTACCAATTTTTTCCGGTTCCAAGTGTTCGTAAGTTAACGGATTTTTTTCAACCGCCGATACGTGAATTCCGCCCTTGTGAGCAAAAGCCGAAAGACCGACAAAAGGAGCGCGGTCATCGGGAGCAAGGTTAACAATTTCGCTGATCGATCGACTGACTTGAGTTAATTTAACTAATTGCTCGTCTTGAATGCAATTATAACCCAATTTAAGCTGAAAATTAGGAATCAAAGAACACAAATCGGCATTGCCGCAGCGTTCGCCGTAACCGTTAATAGTTCCCTGTACCATCGTCACGCCTTCCTGCACAGCAGCTAAAGCATTAGCCACCGCAACGCCCGAATCGTTGTGAGTGTGAATTCCTAAGTGTAAAAATGTTGTACTCTTTGTCGATAAAAATGCTAAAACATCGCGAACTATTTGAGTTACTTCGTGGGGTAAAGTGCCGCCGTTAGTATCGCAAAGCACCAGCCATTCTGCACCTGCCTCCGCCGCCGCTGCTAAAGTTTGAAGAGCATAATCGGGATTGTGTTTGTAGCCGTCAAACCAGTGTTCTGCATCGTAAATAACGCGCCTTCCCTGACTCCGCAAATATTCAACGGTATCTTGAATCATCGCCAAATTTTCATCTAGCGTCGTTTTCAAACCTTCAATAACGTGCAAATCCCACGACTTACCAAACAGCGTTACCCAACGAGTACCTGCTGACAAAATAGGCTGCAACATCTCATCATTAGCTGCGGTTTTTCCCGGCCGCCTAGTGGAACAAAAAGCTACAACTTCTGCTTGAGTTAGCGGCTCTTCTTTAAGCCGCCAAAAAAACTGTACGTCTTTAGGATTAGCTCCCGGCCAGCCACCTTCTATAAAGGGAATTCCTAAACTGTCTAACTGACGAGCAATTCGCAGTTTGTCTTCGAGAGATAGAGACAGTCCCTCGCACTGAGCGCCGTCTCGCAGCGTGGTATCGTAGATCCAGAGCCGATTTGTCATGGGGAGTTGGGAGAGAGAAATTGGTAATATATGACTTATTATATTAGATGAATTTATTTGAAATAAATGCGATAATATATAGGAAAATTAACATAAATCTAATTGGGGTAAATTGCTGTGGTCAAGGTACAAGCGCAAGGAAAAACATTTGAGTGCGATCGCGAATCGAATCTCCGTGAAGTTTTGCTCAAAAACGGCATCGACCTCTACAACGGTAACGCCAAAGTCATCAACTGCCACGGGCTAGGCACTTGCGGCACCTGCGCCGTCAGCGTCGAGGGCCCAGTTTCCGAGCCCGAGTGGCGCGAAAAAGCGCGACTTTCGCTTCCTCCCCATTCTCCCGCATCGAACCGCCGTTTGTCCTGCCAGACTAAGGTTTTGGGCGATATTAAGGTGACAAAATATGATGGTTTCTGGGGCCAGGGCTCGGAAACTGTCTGGAAACCGCAAGCATAGATTTTTTGTGAAAGAAGGTCGATCGGGCGATCGGCTTGCAAGATAATATGTAAGAATTGCCCAAAAATTCTCAAGACACTTGCATTACCAAAGTCATAAACAATCTTAAAAAGCATCTGCGTTTATCTGTGTTTATCTGCTTTTCATGGGAGCATCTCAGTTTTGCATTTATAGTGCGAGCGTCCCCGCTCGCGAGTTGTACAATACGCTAGCGGGGACGCTCGCACTATAATAAAAAAAATCCTTTTTGCAAAACTGAGATGCTCCCCTTTTCATCTGCGGTAAATAAAAAATACCCGAAGGCCCAGAGGTAAAACCAGCCAGAAAGTCCATATAAAAGTCAATGAATTCATCTCAAGATATTCTGATTATTGGCGGCGGAATCATCGGCCTTTCGCTAGCAGTTGAACTGAAGTTGCGAGGGGCATCTGTCGCCGTTCTCACCACCAATTCTAAACAACCGACTGCGCGGGCTGCAGCCGGAATGCTCGCCCCCCAAGCCGAACGAATTCCCCCCAGTCCGATGCTGGATTTGTGCTTGCAAAGTCGCGCCCTGTATGCAGCCTGGGTGGAACGGCTAGAAGAAATTACTGGATTGAAAACGGGATATTGGCGATCGGGCATTCTCGCACCAGTCTGTCAAAATGAGTCTCAAGAACAGCCGTTTTTGTCAAACCTTAACTCTCAATGGTTAGACAGAGATGCTGTTCGCCAGCACCAGTTAGGATTGGGTGAAGAAGTAATTGGTGGCTGGTGGTATCCAGACGACGCTCAAGTTGACAACCGCGCTTTATTTCGGACGCTTCAAGCCGCAACTAAAGAATTGCAAATAGAGATTATTCAAGATACTGCAAAGGAAATTATTCGGCAGGGAAACCGAGTTTTTGGCATTGAAACAACGGCAGAAAAATTGCAAGCAGACCGTTATGTTTTGGCGACTGGAGCTTGGTCTGAGCAGTTATTGAATGTTCCTATTTTTCCCAGAAAGGGGCAAATGCTGTCAGTATGCGTCCCAGAAAATTGTGGAATAACTCAGCCGCTGCAAACAGTTTTATTCGGCACCGGTATTTATATTGTGCCGCGTCAAGATGGGAGAATTATTATTGGTGCAACTAGCGAAAATGTAGATTTTACTCCGGGAAATACTGCGGCGGGAATCCAAAGTTTGCTAGCAGGAGCTATGCAGTTATATCCAGAATTGAAGAATTATCCGATTCTGGAGTTATGGTGGGGATTTCGGCCTGCTACGACTGATGAGTTGCCGATTTTGGGTGCTAGTGCTTGGGAAAATTTGACACTGGCGACGGGCCATTATCGCAATGGCATTTTGTTGGCTCCGGTGACGGCTAAATTGTTGGCAGATTTGATGTTGGAGCAAAAGTTAGATCCGTTATTGCCTGCTTTTCATTATGCGAGGTTTGCATCTTCATGACTTACCCAGATCAGACGGCGGTTGAAACCGCGTCTATACAAATGAAGTCCGCCTCCGCGGACTGAATAAGATAATGTAATTAAAACCGCTCGGTCTTCAACCCGCGGAGGCGGGTTTTGTTTGTCTAGGCGCGGTTTCAACCGCCGTCCGATTTTAGTCCTGATTCGTTAGATTCCTGTTTTTTGGGTTGGTTCAATTCCCTGCATTTAGCGGAAGCCAAATCATAAGCATTTTGGTAATCGCTACCGCCTAACATCACATCGCCGTAATATTCATAGGGTTGATTGCCGTAAACTGGCAGCGGGTCATCTTCTGGATAATCTTCTTTTGACTCATCTAGAATTGCTTTAAGTTTCTTGACGCTCCATCGCTGGGCTGGGAAGTAATGAATGTCTTGAGCGCTGAAGCCGAGATGCGGAAAAGTTGGGTCAACAATTCGCTCGTTGAGTTCAATCCAGCTATACTCGATGGGTTTGTAAGGTGATCCGGGTGCAGCTAAAAATCCTTGGACGTAGACTGCGCCTTCGGTGGTTAATGCTGCTTTGGAAGCGTTATCAAAGCAGTTTTTTCGGTTGCTTTTGATGCGAGTGGCGATTTCAATAGAAAGCGTCTCATCTAATAGTTCGGTCATGATATATTCTAGTTGCGTGTGCGATTAGATTGTAGCAAGTCGGAGCTACGATCGCAAAGAACGATCTTCCTCAAATTCCCGTCTAGATGAGGTGAAATTTGGCAAATGAGTAGCGGTTTGCCAAAAACTCAGGCGGCGCGATACAGGCTGGAAAGTCGATCGCCCGTATCACCCTCCCGGCAGATAAAAAGTTTTGGGAGTCGCCGAATGTTTGAAAGTGCGATCGAGTTGGGAGTTTAACCCAGAAGGTTGGCCATTGCTAGCGCTGGTGAAACGTTTCACAGTTTTTTATGCAAACAAGTCAGAATTGTGATAACCTCATAGATGTGCAAAAATCGGTTCTAACGAAAAGCAACCGTTGGAAGAAACGGGGAAAGTCCGGCGTAAATCCGGCGCTGTCCCGCAACTGTGATGAGATTATAGAGTCTCTTAGTCAGAAGGCCCGCCGATATCGCAAACCTGTTCTTTTTCGTCTACGAGGCATAGATGATGGTTAATTTAGCATTTTTAAAAGTAATGTACTATGGCGAGAAATTGGAATGAAAAGCGCCATTAAAAAGTCTGATTTTGTGCTAGCTCCTTATATGAAGAGCAACAATTTCAAAGCTACTTGCCAAAT
>JBBSNU010000035.1:0-15119 GCA_038260455.1 Chroococcales cyanobacterium
AATCTAGTCGTAAAGCTTTGCATCGTTGTACGGCGGATGTTCGCAGGCGATGTAAAGGGCGTTTGTTGGTTCGAGGGGTTGATTTGTCACCGGATCGATCGGCTTGAGGACAAAGCATAGCAGAGAGAGCGATCGCCAGTCTAGATTATCCAACTTCCCGCGTTCGTAACGGTTGACTGTCGCGGCACTGATACCGACATCTTTCGGTACGGGTTGATTTGTGGCTGTGAACAGGGCCTCTTCATAACCCTTGGTTTTAAACTCTGTTTCGCTAACAGACCAACCTGTTGTCTGTCTTGCAGCCTTTAACATCT
The DNA here is from genome assembly GCA_038260455.1 of Chroococcales cyanobacterium. Lineage (GTDB taxonomy): Bacteria > Cyanobacteriota > Cyanobacteriia > Cyanobacteriales > Microcoleaceae > Microcoleus. Next base: position 315 of record JBBSNU010000035.1, read on the forward strand.
TGCCCAAACGCATCCGCCCCGTCTCAGTGAAGCGAACGGGACGCAATTCTTGCAGATTGTCTACCACAGCTTTGTTATAAAGTCCTGACATTTTTTCTACCTAGCTTAACCCTCAAACTATCACAGCATCAACGATTGAGGGTTGCACGAGCAACATTTGAGCTTAAATTTAAGTTGAAAATAAATTTTACACTTGTGCAATGAGACTGTTATACGATAATATGTAATTAAGCCTAAACAGAACTTGCATCTCAAGCCTTGAGTATACAGCCATGACAGCACTATTTAGCCGCATCCAGCCCTCGAAAAAGCTCCGCATCAATGTTCGGTCGATCGCCCAATTCCTCAAAATCAGCCAAAATTTAATTAAGCGAGTCGAATCCTGGGCTGGCGTAGTGTTCGTGCACCATCACAGAGGCGGACAATTTATCTCGTACCGCAGGCTGGAAGAATGGCAAAATGCGGTCGCCCACCAAATTCAAACTTGCCCCACCCTGAGAGAACTCTCGCAGCTCAAAACATCAATTCAGCGCGACACCAGGAAATTCAAAAAACAATACTTACAAAAAACGCTTGACTTTTTGATTCAAATGTGCATTGAAAGACAGGACATTCTCGAAATTTGGGAAAACTCAAACTGCATTGCTTCCTAGCAGAAACTCAGCAGATTTCCTAAATCTAACAACCGCACCCAACGGTGAGGACGCTGTTAATTGCTCAAACCATTGCCTTAGATTCTATCAACTGTCAACTATCAACTGTCAACTGTCAACTGTCAACTGTCAACTGTCAACTGTCAACTGTCAACTATCAACTCTTCCTTCTGCGAAAACAAAAGCGAAACATTTGCGAGCAATTGCGAGATAAAATCACCCCAAAAATCACCCGCAAACGATCCGCTACATCGATCGCGATTTCGATCGCCAAAGCAATTAAGACATCGCTTGAGCGATATAATCAAAATAAGGAGCTGCTTCCTTAGCATCATCCTGATTGAGCAAAGCCAAAGAAGCTTCCTTCAAACAGCGGATAGCTTCCACCATGCCAGGAACAGGAACGCCCAGAGAATTGTACATTTCCCGAACGCCAATCAAACCGATACTTTCGATCGGCTCTTTGTCACCGGCCAAGATACCGTAGGTAATCAGGCGCAAGTACCAGCCGTAGTCGCGCAGACACAAAGCCCGTTCGCGCTGGCCGTAAGCATTGCCACCAGGGGAGATAAAATCAGGGCGTTTTTTCCAGAGTTTTTTGCTAGCTTCTTCAACAATTTTTTTCTCACTGTCAGAAAGCGCAGTAGCAATACGCACCCGCTGTTCTCCCGTCTTAAAAAAATCTTTGATGCTTTGAAGTTCGCCGGTACTGGGATAGCGAAGTTCATCGTCGGCTTGTAGAATTAGTTGGCTAACTACGCTCATTGTTATTCAAATTTGAGGATATTTGAGGAAAAGATTCATTGACATTGCCATCTTTTTAAGATGAGATTCCTGCTGAGGCGACTTACCTTGCTGCTAACATTAATCAATCTTAGAAGCAGGCGGTAAATCTCAGCAAGCGTTATGCTTAGTGGCTAAGCCAGTTTCCTTGTGTCCCAAGGTACTGTGGGAAAAATTCAAAAACTGCGATTGAGAGTTTGAATGCCGGCAGACATTTAGACTGTTTGACGAGTTTTGGCTGCTTTGCCCTACATAGCATATCGCACAGGTTCGATCGAGGGCAATCTACCCGGTTGCAGCAGCGGGCTGTAGCAGCCGGGGCTCGGAAGCAGGAATACACTCTGCAATTGAGTTTGAGTGCGATGGCTTACGCCCCGCTTCGTTACGGCTTACTTCAATCTGAGACAGCGATCGTGCGTTACTATCTGAAATTTTACCACGACTGCTTCTAACGGCTTCCAAAACTACTCAGGTATTTGTTAATGACCAAATCTAAAGTTCCCACCCGCAACTCGACGAAAGTGGCCAACCCTTGTCAGCAAGGTCAACTGGTTGAGATAGAAATTACCGACTTGACAGACACCGGCGACGGCGTTGGCCGCTTTGGCGAGCTCGTGGTGTTTGTACCCGATACCGTGACGGGCGATCGCATCCTCGCGCGCCTCGTACAAGTCAAATCCACCTATGCTACAGGTAAGCTGGACACACTTCTCGAAGCATCCGAACACCGCATCCGAGCTAACTGCATTGTCGCCGACAAGTGCGGCGGTTGTCAGTGGCAGCACGTAGATTATCAATATCAGCTTGCAGCCAAGCAAAATCAAATCATTCAAGCCTTAGAAAGGATTGGCGGATTTAGCAATCTGCAAGTCGATGAAATATTAACCGGAAAAATCGAAGGATTTTCCCAATTTTTGGGATACCGCAACAAAGCAACTTATCCGGTGGCAATTTCTGCCACAGGTCAAGTCCAAGCAGGTTACTATCAAAAAAGCACCCACAAATTAGTCAATCTGAATCAATGTCCGGTGCAAGACCCGCGCCTCAATCCTTTGTTAAAAGAAATCAAAGAAGACATCCATTGGAGAGATTGGCCAGTCTACGACGAAAAGAAACATACAGGAGAATTGCGTCATTTATCCTTACGAATCGGACGGCGCACAGGAGAAATGCTGCTAACTTTAATAGTTCGCACGGGAGACTTGCCGGGAATCGAAGAACAAGCAGCGGAGTGGCTGAAACAGTATCCTCAACTTGTAGGTGTTTGTTTGAATGTAAATTCAGCTCAAACTAATGTAATTTTTGGTGCAGAAACTCGCTGCATTGCTGGTCAGTCTTATCTGCGAGAAAGGTTTGCTGGCTTGAACTTTCAGCTAAGGGCAGATACTTTTTTCCAGGTAAATACAGAGGCTGCTGAAGCGTTGTTGGAAGTGATTGTCGGGGAATTGAATTTACAGGGAAATGAGGTTTTAGTTGACGCTTACTGCGGAATTGGGACTTTTACTTTACCGCTGGCAAAACAAGTCAAAATAGCGATCGGTTTAGAAGTGCAACCTGTGGCGATCGAGCAAGCCAAATTAAATGCTGAATTAAATGATTTGAGAAATGTCGATTTTCAGGTTGGAACTGTAGAGGATTTGCTGCCTACTTTGGGATTGACACCGGATATTGTGCTGCTAGATCCGCCGCGTAAAGGGTGCGATCGCGCGGTGCTGGAAGCTATCAAGGAAATGAAACCGAGTCGCATTGTTTATGTTAGCTGCAAGCCCGCTACTTTGGCTCGTGACTTGAAGATTTTGTGCGAAAATGGGGATTATCAGTTAGCGCGGGTGCAGCCGGCGGATTTCTTTCCTCAGACTTCTCATGTTGAGTGTGCGGCATTTTTGGTGAAGCTAGATGCTTGATGATTCGGCGATTGAAATCGCGTAAGCGTCAAACGAAGTCTGCCTTCGCAGACTAAGAGGAGGTCAGTTTTTTACGCCGATCGTTCGGGTTAAATAGAATTAATTATCTCGCAGTCCTGTTTCTTGTAAAAGTTGGTTTGCCCAAACCAGATTTTGTTCTGACAGAGACGGTATTGGATCTCGATCGTAATCAATTCGATAATCGTAGCCCGCGCGATCGTAAACACCGGCGAACAATTCTGGTAAATTAACAATGGGTTCTACATCTTCCTCGCGCAAGGGAAGTAGAAATACAGGTAGAGAATCGCTCAAATCAAAAGCATAAAGTTCTGCCATAGGACGGCGATTGCTGCGACTGACTAAAACGCGATAATCGCTTTGAATGGAATTGTTAAGTACGGGCATCGGTTCGCCTTTTCGCAGCAAGTCGATTTCAACTAAATGGGTTAGGCTACCTAAAATACTCTGGCGTTTTTTGAGGTAAGTAATTCTGCCATCTCCACTGCGTTTGTTGACTGGAGAAAGAATTTCAATTGCGGTGACAACTTGTCTAGTTGCCATTTCTCGTACTTCTAGGTAAGTCTGTTTAATTTTTTCAGGGGCTGGCACTTTGACGGTAGTGGGAACTGTTAGGGTGGCAATGGCAACTGAACCGGTAGGAACATCGGGGGCATTGGGTTGACGTTTGATTGCTACATCGGGGATGCCGACTAACAGCGAGTCCTCGTTATTGTCATTGGTGTCGTTAATTTGATAGATGCGTTTTTCAATGGCGATCTCATATTTGGGGCGAATTTGGGGGACTAAGGATTCTGCAATCAGGGAAATCAACCAATGGTGAGTTTCCTGCCAGAAATCGGGGTGTTCTAAGTAGGGGTCCATTCCGGGAAAGGGTGAGGGCATAGGGCTTTATTGGGATTTGTTGATTTTAAAATCATTTTAGCACTGGGTTAATGTTGCGACAAGGGCGATCGTTTTTGGGAAGAAAAGGGCGATCGTCTTAAGCTGCCTTGGGGCAAATTTCGACTTTGACAGTCATGCCTGCTTGGTTGAGCATTACAATCAGAATATCAACCGAAAAATGCCCAATTTTACCTTGAGTTAGAGCTGTGATTTGGTCGCTTGACTGTCTGAGGTTTTGAGCCGTTTGCTCGATCGTCCAACCGTGATGTTTGATCTGATTTTGCAGTGCCAGCATTAATTGCGATCGAATCAGTAAGTTATCAGCTTCTTCGGCTGAAAATCCCAGATCGAGAAAGATATTATCGGCAGCTTGGGTAATAGTATTTTCGCTCATTGTTCCGGTTCTACTGAATTCAAACGATTTTGTAACAACTGTTGGTAGCGTTTCTGTCCAACTTCGATATTTTTCTTTGCCGTTTTCTGAGTTTTCTTCTGAAAGGCGTGGAGAACGTAAATAGCTTCTTCAAATCTAGCAATATAGAATACCCGATAGGCATCTTCTGTCCGAATCCGAATTTCTTCAACGCCTTTACCTACGATAGACATGGGTTTAAAGTCTGATGGTTGTATGCCTTGCTGGAGTGTCCAAAGTGCAAAACCCACTTCTTTTCGGGCATCTTCAGGAAGAGATTGGATTTCTTCGCGGGCAGCACCAACCCACCGAATCGGTTTGATGGTCATCAGGTTTGTTGAGAATCGAATACTGTAACAATTGTAACACAGAGGATGAAGATTAGGTATCTGTGGTTTGGGTTAGGGGCGATCGCACTTTAGTTAGATTGGTGCGTGAAAGGGCGATCGCACAACACTTACCGTTATATAATTATCAATACCGTTAACGGCGAAGCCAATGCGTTTTGATACCTACATCCAATCAATTCAGAACAATCTCCAGCGGGGCAGCGAGCGCACCCATTACCCAACAATCAAGAATTTACTCGACAACCAGACTGCTAGTCTCGAAGCAATCATAGAAGAAAAAGGTAATAAAGCAGGCGTTCCCGATTTTACCATCAGACGGCGCGATTTGCTCGTCGGTTATGTGGAAGCTAAGGATGTTGGATTAGATTTGAACCCAATTGAAAAAACAGAACAGCTTCAGCGATATCGAGAATCTCTAAACGGTAACTTAATTCTAACCAATTATTTAGAGTTTCGCTGGTATGTTGAGGGCAAAGTCAGATTGTCAGCAGTTTTAGCCGAAAGAATAGGCAACGAAATTACACTCTGCAACCCTGACAAAACGATTGAGCTAATTGAGGGATTTCTTAACTACAGCGGTGCTGCAATTAACAGTCCCGAAGACTTAGCAAAACAGATGGCGCGATTAACAAAATCAATTCGTCTCGCTACAGAATCAGCTTTGCAGATAGAAAATGAAAGCGGAGAATTGCATCAACTAAAACGCGGTTTTAATGAAATACTGCTGCCCGATCTCGACGATGCGGCATTTGCAGATATGTACGCTCAAACTATTTCCTATGGTTTATTTGCAGCGCGAGTTGGTCACGCTCAAAATCCCGGAAATCAACATTTCGATCGCCGGACAGCGGGCACGTACATCCCAGCCACCAATCCATTTTTACGACGGTTATTTAACAGTATTATCGAAACAGATTTACTAGGTTCAATCAACTGGGCAATAGATGATTTAGTCGAGCTACTAGGGCGAGTTGACATGACTGTTATTCTCGAAAACTTTGGTCGTCGCACTCGCCAATCCGATCCAGTTGTTCATTTTTACGAAACTTTTCTGGCAGCTTACAATCCAGCTTTGCGGAAAAGTCGCGGCGTTTACTACACTCCTGAACCCGTCGTATCATTTATTGTTCGCTCTGTCGATTCTATCCTCAAAAACCGTTTTAATTTGCCTTTAGGATTAGCCGACAATACAAAAAATCCAGATACGCAAAAGCCGCGAGTGCAAATTTTAGATCCGGCAACGGGTACAGGTACTTTCCTTTACGGAGTTGTCGATCGCATTTATCAAAATCTGGAAGATATGGGAATATCTGGGAGTTGGAATCAATATGTGCAGGAGAATTTATTAAACCGATTATTTGGTTTTGAGTTGTTAATGGCTCCCTATGCAATCGCACATCTCAAACTAGGTTTGCAACTCCAAAATCTCGGCTATGAGTTTAGCAGCAAGCAGCGTTTAGGAGTTTATCTTACGAATACTTTAGATGAAGCTTTGAAACAATCGGAGGTTTTGTTTGCTCAATTTGTGGCACAAGAAGCTAATGAAGCTTCAGCAATTAAACGGGATTTTCCGGTAATGGTTGTGTTGGGAAATCCGCCTTATTCTGGACATTCTGCTAATAAAAGTGAATGGATAGCAGGATTAGTAAAAGATTACTATTATGTTGATGGTGTCCCGCTCAATGAGCGCAATTCCAAATGGCTGCAAGATGATTATGTAAAATTTATTCGTTTCGGACAGTGGCGAATTAGTCAAACTGGGTTTGGTGTGTTGGCTTTTGTGACTAATCACGGCTATCTGGATAATCCTACTTTTCGGGGAATGCGTCAAAATTTGATGCAGACCTTTGATGAAATTTATGTTTTAGATTTGCATGGTAATAGTAAGAAAAAAGAAGTTTGTCCTGATGGTTCCCCCGATAAAAATGTATTTGATATTCAGCAAGGGGTAGCAATTGGTATTTTTATTAAATATCAAAATAGTCAGCCAAAATTAGCAACGGTTTATCATGCTGATTTATGGGGTAGTCGAGAGGTTTATGAGGATAAGCAGTTAGTTGGAGGTAAATATCATTGGTTAGCTGAAAATGATTTAAAATCTACCAATTGGGAAAAATTAGAACCAAATACACCGTTTTATTTATTTAAACCTCAAAATGTTGATTTAAGAGTAGAATATGATCAATTATGGAAAATAAACGAAGTAATGAACGTTAATGTTTTAGGATTTCAAACCCATCGAGATCATTTTGCAATTGATTTTGAAGAAAAAAACATTACTAAAAGATTTGAAGAAATGCGAGAAGGTAATTTATCTAATGAAGATTATGCTCATAAATATAATATTAATGATAATCGAGATTGGCAATTAGATAAAGTTCGCAAAATCATTCGTTCAGATAATGAATGGAAAGACAAAATAATTAGCTGTTTGTATCGACCTTTTGATTGGCGTTACTGTTACTATAGTGATGTTGCAATGGATTATCCTAGACGAGAATTAATCAATCATGTTTTTAGAAAGGATAATTTATGTTTAGGATTAGGTCGTCAAGGGATTGCTGTTAACGATCCTATTTGGTCATTAATATCAGTTTCTAGTGAGTCTATTGATGCTAATGTCTTTAGAAGAGGTGGTATTAATATTTTTCCACTTTACCTCTACCCAACCGACACCCCAACCCTATTTGACCTCCCACCAACTAATGCCCCTGGAGGCCGCCGCCCCAATTTTTCCCCAGAATTTATTACCGAATTTTCCGAGAAATTAGACTTAGAATTTATCCCCGATGGTAAAGGAAATAAAACTCAAACCTTCGTGCCAGAAGACATATTTAATTACATTTACGCCGTCTTTCATTCCCCTACTTACCGCCAACGGTATGCCGAATTTCTAAAAATAGATTTTCCCCGCTTACCCTTAACTCGCGACAAGGAAATTTTCACAGCATTAGCTAAAAAAGGTGAGGAATTGGTAGCACTGCACTTGATGAAATCGAAAAAATTAAATAAAGTCATTACTAAATATCCTGTAAGTGGTGATAATGCTGTTAGTGAAGTTACTTACAAAGAATCTGAACGGCTAGTTTATATTAACAAACAGCAATATTTTGAAGGTATTCCGGCAGAAGTGTGGGCTTTTAAAGTTGGCGGATATCAAGTATTGGATAAATGGCTGAAAGACCGCAAAAAAGCCAGCCGAAGTTTATCTTTTGATGATGTGTTGCACTATCAGCGCGTCGTGGTTGCTTTGAAAGAGACAATGCAAATTATGGCTGAAATTGATGAAGTGATACCTGGTTTTCCTTGGGAATAGATGTCTGAATATGGCAGCGAGATAAGCTGTACTGTATTTAGTTTGTGGCTTTGGGGTGATGCTCAAAGCCTACCCCACAAGAGTTTTAATCGAAATAGCTATCCCGACCGGATTCGCCCCTAAAAACTCAACTACTAACCAATAGTATTAACCGAACTGTAATTGATTTAGAACTTACGCATTTTCCACGGTGTAGCAAAGCCTTGAGATTGCTTCGGAAGCCTCGCAATGACAGAAATAAGTTTCTTTTTGATAAGTCCTGTGATTGATAGTTGCTATAATAGGCTTAACAAATAACTCAATAAGTGTATGAAAATTAGAGCAATCATCCATCCAGCAGAAGAAGGTGGCTATTGGGCCGAAGTTCCCGCACTTCCAGGCTGCATTACTGAAGGAGACACGATAGAAGAAGTGGTAATTAACTTAAAAGATGCTATGGTCGGTTGGATCGAAGTTGCTAATATCGCTTTAGACATATAAAAGCTGATTGTTGATTTCATCAGCCGTTAGCGTATTTAACAGAATAGCAACCCGTTGGGCAATCTCATAGGCGTTCTTTTGAGGAGCTACAATAATGCCAGAATGTTGCCGTCCTTCTGTCATATACTCTAGATGCAGTCGCTCAAAGTCTACGCGATTATGGGTGAGCAAACATCGTTCAACAGATGCAGCATAAGCTAATTGTTGACTATCCGATTGACTCAGCATTGCCTGTTCGCTCGTGGTCGTCACATCAAAACCTCTAGCCTTTAACAAAGTGGCTACAAGCTTAGAAACATCTTCATCTGTATAGATAGTTGCAAACAGTTTCACAGTTTTTCCATTGCAGCTTTAACAGCAGGATGAATCAATTCTTCAGGAATTCGATTGCGCTCAATATAAGCATTTATTTCTTCCTGATTATCCAAATAAAAGCTCAGTGCGTCAAAAATTTGAGCTAATTTCAGGTGAGGTAAGTGCATCGGAATTTCTTCAGGAGTAATACCCAAACGCCACAATTCTACGATCGCACGAACGGAAGTTCTGGTTCCTGCGATAATTGGTTCGCCTTGCAAGATTTCTGGGTGACGTGCGACATAACGCGAAACAGATTGTGTGGTCATAAAAGATTAACACGACACAGCGATCTTTATTATAACTTAGGCTAACACTCGTTCAGTTGACAGTTGACAGTTGACAGTTGACAGTTGACAGTTGACAGCGACCTTTACCTGGAAGGAAGAGGATGGGAGTAATGAATAGTCTTCTTTTAATTTCTCCCGATCGGGCTTTGGGCTTTAAACCAATTCTTTCTGGTAAAAGATTCAGAAGGATTAAGAGCGATCGCCAAAAGTACGCGCGCTGCAGCTATCCATCCAGGAATCGCCCGTTCAGATCCATCCAACGCCGATTAGTCTTCGCCTATTCAATCTTTATTAGAATTTACCGCACGTTTGAGAATTTGACTGACAACTCCGTACCTGTCGCCAACCAATCCATCGAGTTCGTGCTCAATATCTTCCAACCAGCCAAGTTTACTTATCCACTTACCATTAGGTAATTGTCTTGCTGCATGAGTTGGGATACCGCTAGAGTCAATATATAGTGCTATTTTTTCATATCCAGCTTCTAATGTGTCGCCATTACAAATTTCATATCCCAGCGTTTTATAAGCCAGAATATAGCTTCTAGCGTCTCCTCTTGCGGCACGCCATCTGGCCAATAAAATTGCTCTCCCGGTATTGGTTGCCACCATCGATCATCTTCGCCAGCAGCCCAAGCAAAGCAGTTATATTCTTCTGACTTTAGACTGGTAACTTGATAATCAGTGTGAGACAAATTCTGCCATTTAATTTTAAGTTCAGGTCTTCTATACATTCTATTCAATCGCATAGCCTTGATTTTTACCCCACTCTATCCAAGCTGATGCCATTTGTTTGACTCTTCCTTTTTGTTCTGCTTTGATGGGATTTGTACCTGTAATTGCACTCAATGCTGCGAACCAGTAAAGGGGATTTTTTTTCAGTTCTGATAGCAGTAGTGGTACAATTGGATTTCCCATATTAATAATTTCCTGATATGCAGGATGCTGAGACATTCGGTTTGTCGAAGACATTCCAGCAACTTCTCTTTGCCACTGCTCGGCAAGGTGATAAAATTTGTTAACTACCACTGAGTCTAATTCAGCATTTTTCTTTGGGATATCTGTGGCAGTATGTGGAGAGGAAAATTCTCGTTTTGCAAGCACGTTTTCCAAACCCATTAAGACTAACTCTTCTATTGATACATTCAGATTGGCAGCGACTTTTTGTAGTTTCAGCAGGCGCTCATCTGAAATGGCGATCGTGATGGTGTTCATCTCGCTTACAAACTAGGATGATTTCTTAAGTGTAGCAAATAAATTATAGTTGCTATAAGAATCAAATTTTTACCGATAACTTCGTAAAGTTTAGCCAATAAATTCTAGATCCAAACTAGATCCAGTACGTGCTGAATCGGGACTCGTGGAGGCGTAAAGTATAGAAGTTGCGGAACCGGCACACCGATCGCCCGATCGCCCCCCAGCAATTTGTTACCCTAAAAGTAGAATCAAACCTCCCTCAACTGCATCCCATGAACAACGCCTCTCCCCTGATTCAAACCGTCACTCCAGAACGCTGGGCCGGGTTTAGTATGGACTTTATCGGGGCGGGTTACACGGGGCTGTTGGTCAAAAACGGCCGCGCCGTGCGTACCCTGAAATCTGGGCGGCATTTCAGCTTCGCCCTTCCCCTGCTGGAACAGTGTCAAATTGTCCTCGTAGACACCAAACTCCGCAATTTGGACGTGCAATCCCACGGAGATTTCTTGTCTAAGGACAGATTTTTAATTGATGCGACTCTGACGGTTATTTATCAAGTTATAGATCCGAAACGAGTAGCTTTGGAATTGTCCGATCCTCTAGCTGTTTTAGCAAGTGCAGTTAAGGATTGTCTGGGATTAGCGATCGGGCAAATACCCCTACAACAGCTTATCAGTCAAGGAAGGCTGTTGCTGCGCCAAAATTTGCTCGATCGCGTTCAAGACTTTTATACACTCGGTTTTAACTTAGAAGACGTGCGAATTGGCGATGTCAGCTTCCCCGAAACCAACGGAGTGATTCGCCAAGTTGAGGGAATGAGTGCCCGACAGGAAGCAGAAAATTCCGCCGCCCTGCAAATGAGAATTGCTGAAGCCGGCCGTCCGATCGCGCCTCAAGCCCCAGTACAGCAGTTAAACTTAATTTCAGGTCATTCTCCGGCGAGTCTTCCAGCTTCTGAAACAGCAGCATCATTCGATCGCGATTTGCAACAACTGACAGAACAACTCGCCCAAAACAGTCTCCCACCTGCGAGAAATTCACCTTCACTTGCACCGACGGTACTCGCCAGTAGCGATCGCAAAAACACCGCATATTTAATCTACAAGTTTTCGGGACAGGCGATCGGTTTAACGGCGAATCCTTTTACAATTGGACGCGAACCCACCAACAGTTTAGTGTTACAAGATCCGCAAAGTTCGCGCTACCACGCCCAGATCCGCCGGGCTAATGATGAAGTTGGCAAACAGCGATATCAACTTGTCGATAGCGGCAGTTCCAACGGCACTTTTGTCGGAGGCCAGAGACTGGCGGCTAACGAACCTTTTTGGTTGGCGAATGGTTGCGAAATTGCGATCGGCGACCAAAAATGGGTGTTTCAAGAGGGGTGAAAAGTGCCCTTTTTTCCATTGAACCTAACGCCTTGTCCAAACTCGGACTACTGGTACTTTATGATACTAAAATTGTTTTTATGTACTTAGGTTGATTGTAGGGCGATCGGTGCAAATGGTCGCTGTTAAAATTGGATGCCGATACCCATGCCGAGATGAAGGAAAGGCTGTAAGTCATTTAATACAAGGGTTTAGAGAAAATGACTGCATAATTAATCTGGCTTTTGAATGACTTTTGGCAATAAAAAATTCAGTAATTTGGTCGATCCTCTTCGAGGGCTTCGCTAACGACCGCATCGCAACTCTCAAAAAGAGCAGGTGTTAACTTATACCAAAAAACTGTTCCTTACAGAACAGTTTTGTTTGTTCAAAATAGCAGTTCCTAACCCAAGTTACGGCGCTCAAAATCGCTACTTTACTAAGTAGATGAGTGGCAAAATATCTATGTATGTCATGATGTCTATTCTATTACACATCAATATTTATTTCCGCCTATCTACTTGTACCAATTTGACAAAAGATTGCTACACAATAAATGTTGTGTTTGTTTACAATGACCCTGCTCAGAAGGTGCGTCGCTGTTAAATCGTCGATATTTTTCAGGGATTGTTGATGGCGACACACCCTACGATTACTGTGGCATTAATTTGACTTTCTTGGTATTAGACAGTCGCATCAAACGCAAGAAACTGGGTTTTTTCCAGAGAATCCTTCGTTGCAGCCTGCTGATTCAGCAAAAAAACCCGGTTTGTGAACCCGCGCGCCCACAAACACTGTCTTAACTCTCAATTCAACAGTACCCAATTCCAAATACCTCCGAGTAGAATTCTCTTCCCAACCCTAGGGGGGATATCTCGACAAGCGTTTCGAGCGAGAATTTGTCAAGATTGAAAATATAACGAGAGGACAACCCCATGAACTTTTCTATACAATCTGTTTACAACTGGTATCGCGACACGCTCCGCAACCCCAAGTACCGCTGGTGGATTATTCTGGGAACGTTGGCATATCTGGTAAGCCCGATCGACATTGCGCCAGATTTTCTCCCAGTTGTCGGACAAATTGACGATGTGGCGATCGCAGTATTGCTGATTTCCGAAGTATCCCAAATGGCGATCGACCATTTTAAATCCCGTCAAACAGAGAAAGATTCAGCATCTGAAGCAACCGGCACCTATTCAGAAGGTACAGCCCGCACCGTTGATGTAGAAGCATCCTCTGTACAATAACTGCCAAAAATCTATCAATATTGCAGCTTTTTGAGAGTGAGTGGGAGCAGAAGACGATCGGCTCCCTTTTCCATTGGCGCTGCTAAACTAGGCTTGAATTGCCTAAATTTTTGATAGATCAACCGCAGATACAAGGCAGATCAACGCAGATTAACGCAGATAATTTCAAGACGGCGGTTGAAACCCTACCAAAATTTTTGGGCAAATGCTCCGGTAGCGCCCCAAAGCTGGTAACTTTAATTGTGAGAAATCTGTGTGAATAGGAAATCTTGATAAATAATGCAGTTTAGCGACATAGTAGAAAAACTTAACTTAGCCAACAACCACAGCCTCAAATCCTCCAGCGCGGACGATCGAGAAATTACAGGCCCCGCCCCAGTAGATGAAGCTGCATCGGGTACAATCAGTTACATAGAAGGTGCTAAATTTGCCGCTCATACAGCCACTACAAACGCTTCAGCCTTAATTTTACCCTTAGACGAAAGGCTGCAAGCTCAATGTACCGATCGCAACATCGCTTGGATAGCCGCAGCAGATCCCCGATTGTTATTTGCTCAAACCATCGCCATTTTCTATCAACCGTTTCGCCCTGCATCCGAAATTCATCCCTCAGCCGTCGTTCACCCCTCAGCAGAAATTGGTGAAAATGTCTATATTGGCCCCCACGTCGTTATTCAAGCAAAAGTCAAAATCGGCAGCAACGTTTGCATTCACCCAAATGTCGTAATTTACCCAGATGCAGTAATTGGCGAAAATACAGTTTTACACGCTAACTGTGTGATTCACGAACGTACTCGCATCGGGGCAAATTGCGTCATTCACAGCGGTGCGGCGATCGGTTCCGAAGGTTTTGGGTTCGTGCCGACAGCGACAGGATGGGTGAAAATGGAGCAGTCTGGCTGCACGGTATTAGAAGAGGGCGTTGAGGTTGGCTGCAATAGCACGATCGACCGGCCGGCTGTCGGAGAAACCCGCATCGGTCAGAATACAAAAATCGACAATTTAGTACATATAGGTCACGGCTGTCAAATCGGGAAAAACTGCGCCTTTGCCGCCCACGTCGGCTTAGCGGGCGGAGTACAAATTGGCAACAATGTAATTTTGGCAGGTCAAGTAGGCATTGCCAATCAAGCTAAAATCGGAGATGGCGCGATCGCCACAGCCAAAGCCGGAATTCACAACGATGTACCCGCAGGCGCGATCGTCACCGGCACTCCAGCAATTCCCCACAAACTCTTTCTCAAAGCCGCTGCTGTTTACAATCGCCTTCCAGAAATGTACCAGTCTCTCAGACAAATTCAGCGCCGGATCGATCGGTAGTCAATTGGCAGTTGGCAGTAGTCAGTAGTCAGTTGGCAGTAGTCAGTAGTTAGTAGTCATTAGTTAACAGTCAACAGTCAACAGTCAGGTTCTTCCTTACTTACTATGCTAAATCAATAGCTAAATCAGTAAAAATATCTAAACAAATATATAGAAAAGTAAATTAAGTCCTTGTCCAGCTTGACATTTGGGCTAGTTTAATTGTTAATTATCAAAGAGCCACAAGA
>JBBSNU010000036.1:0-15076 GCA_038260455.1 Chroococcales cyanobacterium
GGCTATAAGAATTCCACTCCCTAGCCCTAAATTGAATTTATTTAAGGTTTCGTCAATTTCTTCGAGGGATTGGCTTACTCTTATATAGCCGATTAGTTTACCACCTTCCCTCTCAATTATTGGCAAGGTAATTCCTTGAATGCGATTTTTTTCCGTTGGTAATTGTACTGTCTCGCTGAATGATAATGGTATGGCAAGCACAAACTTCCCTTGCTGAAATATCGTATTTCCGTTAGTGTCAAATAATTCCAAACCTTGATTGTTATCAATCAGAGTTTGCACGTTAAAATCAGTATCAAATTTTAGGTGTCCGTTTTCCCATTCTGTATTTGCAGATACTCCTTCTCCTAAAACTGTCAGTTTATCTGTTAGCTGGTAGGTGAGACTGCGAGCGAAGATTAGTCTAACGCCAATTGCAAAAATACTTAATATTGATGCCATTACAAGCAGGTAAGAGAAGAGCAAACGAGAGCGTATTTTGTCAAACATAATTAGGAGAAAGAATTAGCTATACAAGTTGCAGCTATATTGGCAGATTTTCAAGATATTTGAGATCGGACAAGATTGCATAAGTTTTCGATCGATCTAGAAACCGCAGATGTAAGGCAGATAAACACAGATAAACGCAGATGTTTTGAAGGAATTGAAAGCGAAAGAGTGCTGTTGGTTTACGGTTGTTAGTGAAGGCTGCTGAGTCGATAACCAATGCCGTAAACTGTTTCGATAAAATTTTCGGAACTTCCGGCTGCTTTGAGCTTGCTACGCAAATTTGTTATATGAGTTTTGACTGTTCCTTCTCCTGATGCTTTATCAAAATCCCACAGTTTATCTAAGATTGCAGAGCGTGTTAAAACTTGAGTGGGACTTTTCAAGAAACATTCTAATATCATATACTCTTTGGGAGTTAAAGATAAAGTATTTCCTGCATAAGTAACGGTGCAGCTACTGGGATTGATTTGCAAATCGCCGTGGGTTAAAATCAGCGACTTGGTTTCTGGACTTCTCCGAGATAAAGCTCTAATTCTGGCGGCTAATTCTTCTAATTCAAAGGGCTTAACTAAGTAATCGTCAGCGCCTGCATCGAGTCCAATGACTCTATCTGAGGTGGTATCGCGTGCTGTCAGCATTAAGATGAGGACGTGAGAGCGATCGGCACGCAGACGCTTGCACAGTGATATACCATCTAATTTGGGCAGCATTAAATCTAACAAAATTAGGTCGTAATTAGCCGATCGCGCATATTCCCAACCCTCTAGCCCATCAGTCGCTATATCTACAACGTGATTTTGATGCCTTAAATCTTCTGCAAGGGGTTTGGCAATGCGAATATCGTCTTCAACTAGCAAAATTCTCATTTTTTTATATCGAGATATCTTTCTCAACAGTATGATATCGCGTCCGGTCGATTGATCGCAATAAGATTAGTTCGCAGCATAGGACTTAATTCCGATGCTGCTGCGGATTCAAAGAGGGAACTACAAACTGTTTTTTATTATCGTCGATTTACCGGAGATGATATGAGTCGTTTTAGGTTCTAAGAATTTTCTAAATTGAGCGTACAAAGCTGGCAAAACTAACAAAGTTAAGGCAGTAGAAGTAAACAATCCACCCAGCACCACAACCGCCAGAGGTTGCAAAATTTCTTTGCCTGCGCCTGTACCAACTACCAGGGGAACCATGCCTAAAGCAGAGGTAAAAGCTGTCATCAAAATCGCCACCAATCTTTCCATCGCACCTTCCTTAATTACTTCGTTGAAAGGCATTCCCTTGCTTAGTTTTTGATTGAAATTATCCACCAAAAGCAAACCGTTACGAACCGCTACTCCAAATAAAGTGATAAAACCCACAAGTGAAGCTACAGAAATAATGCCACCACCGATCGCAATCGAGAAAATTCCGCCTACTAATGCAAGAGGTAAGTTAATCATAATCATCACAGCCGCTGCAAAAGAATGGACAGCAAAGTACATCAGAACCGCAATAATTACTGTTCCCAAGCTACCAAATATGATTATATTTTGGGTAGCTCGTTCTTCTGACTCAAATTGTCCACCATACTGAATAAAATAACCTGAAGGCAAGATTACCTGCTGTTGTACTTTGGTCTTAATTTCATTAACAACTGAGCGTAAATCTCGTCCTGACACATTCGCCGCCACAACCAATAAACGGGAAACATTTTCGCGGTTGATGGTATTAGGGCCAGTACCGTATTCAATTTTTGCGACTTGTGCTAGTGGGATCTTCTGTCCAGAAGGAGTATCAACTAATAAGTTACTAATAGTATCAAGATTACGACGACTTTCTGGTTTCAACCACACCAATAGATCAAATAACTGCTGTTCTTTAAGGACTTGAGATACTACTTTACCATTCAAGGCAGTTTCTATAGTTTCTGTAAGACTTCCAATGGTAAGTCCGTAACGTGCAGCCGAAGCTCGCTCAAATTTAATCTGTAATTGACGAATGGGAATTTGTTGTTCTAACTGCAAATCAACAATACCTTTTACCCCGCCCATAGCTGTTTCCACTTCCTTCCCAATCGCTCTTAATTCTGTCAAATCTGGGCCAAAAACTTTCACCGCGATCGCACTTCTCACTCCTGAAAGCACTTCATCCATACGATGCGAAATAAAGCCTCCCACGCTGGTAGCCACACCCGGTAATTTATTAAATTCCTCTCGAAGTTTGGCAATACTTTCTTCTCGCTTTTTAATGCCAATATCGCTCAGTTCTACATCCAAATGTCCTAAATTTACCCCTGCGGCATCAGCATCACCGGGCGCACGTCCCGATCGCAATTGTACTGCTGTAAATCGAGGGTCATCTTTGAGAGCATTCTGTATTGAAAGTCCCATATCATTAGTAGCAGACAGGGAACTCCCAGGATAAAGTAACATTGTATTAACTAAAGAGCGCTCTTGAAATTCTGGTAAAAATACTCTTCCTAGCGAGGGAAGCACAATTAATGAAGCAATAAAA
The DNA here is from genome assembly GCA_038260455.1 of Chroococcales cyanobacterium. Lineage (GTDB taxonomy): Bacteria > Cyanobacteriota > Cyanobacteriia > Cyanobacteriales > Microcoleaceae > Microcoleus. The sequence continues at coordinate 2,983 of JBBSNU010000036.1, forward strand.
GCAGCGATGGCTGGCAATAATATGAATTTCGGGCGATTAATTGCCATATTCAAAACAGGACGATAAAGCCGTTGGCTAAATGCCGAAACCCAAGTATCATCCGATGGCAATTGACGATTTGCTAATAAGATAGCGCAAAGAGCTGGGGAAAGAGTCATTGCTACAAAAGTAGAAGCCATAATAGAAACTAAATAAGCCACTCCCATTGGGGTAAAAATCCGTCCTTCTACTCCTGTTAAAGAAAAAATCGGCGCAAATACAATGACAATGATTACTGTAGAGAAAATAACACTGGTGCGAACCTCTACCGAAGTGCTATAAACAATTTCCAAATCGTCTTTAGGTCTTCCATTTATGTGATTTTTTCGCAATCCCCGATAGCAGTTTTCCATATCCACAATTGAGTCATCCACAACTGAACCAATTGCTACTGCCAATCCGCCAAGAGTCATAGTATTTATGCCTTCTCCAAACCATGATAAAATCAACATTCCTATCAAAATTGACAAGGGAATTGCGCTGAGAGTGATGAGAGTTGTGCGCCAATTCATCAAAAACATCAGCATGATTAGTGAAACAATTATGATGCCATCTCGTAGGGAATTTCGCACATTTTCAATGGCAGAATCAATAAAACTTTCTTGGCGAAAAGTTACTTGTACTTTCACATCCTTGGGTAATCCGGCTTGCACTTCCTCCATTGCTTTTTCAACGGATCTGGTTACACTGGGAGTATCAATTTGAGGCTGCTTGTTTACAAGTAAAACCACTCCTCTCTCACCATTAACACTACCATCTCCTCTAGCTAGTGCGGCTCCCAATTTTACCTCTGCCACATCACGTAATTTGATGGGTTTTCCATCCCTAGATATTACTACTGATTCGGCCAATTCTTCAATGGTTTCAATCCGACCTACGCCACGAATAATTTCTTCGCGATCCGGTGTAATCAAAAATCCCCCAGACGCATTGGTATTTGATTGCTGTGCCGCTTTTGTCACCTCTTCTAAAGAGATATTAAAGGCAGTTAATTTAACGGGATCGACCAAAACTTGATACTCTCTAACATCACCTCCATAGGCAATCACTTGTGATATTCCTTGTACAGCAAGTAAGCGGTTAGTGACATCTCGATCAACTAATCTTCGCACTTCCATTAAATCAGTCTTTGGCTGATTTCCTTCTGCTTTTAGGGTGAAGGCATACATCAAAATTGTGGCAATCGGAGAAGATACAGGAGATATTTGTGGTTCTTCAACACCTTGAGGTAACTTTGAGCGGGTTTGCTGTAAACGTTCAGCAACTAATTGTCTCGCTTGATAAATATCTGTATCGGCTTTAAAAATTACTCTGACAACTGAAATACCTACCGCCGAAGAGGATCGCACGGTTTCTACCCCCGGAGTTCCATTGACTGCGCTCTCAATTGGTAAAGTGATTAAAGACTCTACTTCTTCAGGGGCCAATCCAGAAGCTTCTGTTTGAATTTCTACTTGAGGCGGGGCAAAATTAGGAAAAACATCAAGGGGCATTCTAGTTAAATTATAGCTACCCAAAAAAGTGATTATAATTGCACCGATTACAACTAGCCAACGTTGAGCGATCGACCATTTGAGGATTGAGTTGAGCATTTTTTAGACGATGAATTTATAATTATTAAAGTTTTGCCTCAGTTAAGAAGCAATTTTTTACTTCAAACTCTTGACTTCTGCCTCTTGAGTTTTAACGTGATGGTTGTCATTATGTAACACCAATTCATCATCTAAAGCCGGTGTATGGGCGGAAACACCATTATTTGCATTGTTTGCAGAATCCGCTGCGATTGCTGGCAATTTGCGCCGATTTCCCCAAAACGCACCGGCTGCAAAAGTCAAAGATGCGATCGCAATTCCTCCCCCAATTCCCGCCCACAAAGGAACTGGTAAATTATTAAAGTTAACCTCTGTTACCTTGGGGCTTGCTTCTTTCTTTTCCTCGGTTGTTGATGGCTTGCTGCCGCCCCGCAACGATTGTGCGTAAAGTTGAGGCGCGCGCTGCGTTACTATCAAATCTCCCTCGAATAAACCGCTTTTAACTTCAACTAAATCTCCGGCTGTTTGACCGATTTCAATGTCAACCGCTTGATAAGCATCGCCATTTTTAACGTAAACTGTTTTTTTACCGCTAACATCCACTACCGCCGCAGTCGGAATTGCTAAAATATTTGTGGCGGTTTTGTCGGTTAAAATCTCCAATTCCGCAAACTGTCCCGGCTTTAATTCGCCCTGACTATTATCTAGTTCTGCTTTCACCGGCACAACTCGCGTTTCTCCTTGCACGGATGAGCCAATTATGGTGATTTTTCCTGTGAAAGTTCGATCGCCCAAATTAGCAACTTTCACCCTCACTTCCTGGCCCTGTTTTACCTGATTCAGGTCTTTTTCGTAAATGTTAGCTGTGGCAAAAACGCGGCTGTCATTTAAGAGACTCATCAACGGTTTTTCGGCGTTTACAGACTCTCCTGGGGTGATTTCGCGATCGGCTACCGTACCAGAAATCGGAGCGATTACGGTGACAAGTCCTTTGTCATTCGCAACAGTTCCTAATTGTTGCAGTCGCGCTTGATAGGCTGCATCGGCTAAGCGAATGCGCGATTGCGCGACTTTGACCGCAGTTTTGCCGCGTTTGACCTGATTCTCGGCTTCCAACACTTCCCGGCGACTCAAAGCTGTGGTAAGTTGAGCTTTTGCTTCTGCTACCCTGCCTTGAGAATCGCGCAATTCCCGCATTGGGAGGTCTACTTCAGCTTGTTTAATTTCGGTTTCGGCTTTGATAACTTCTGGGCGGCTTTTTGCCTTCGCAACAGCAGCTTTTGCTTCGGCGAAGTGGGCTTGCGATTCCAGCATGGTGCGCCGCGCGATCGCACCTGATGCAACTAATTCTCGATCGCGATCGTACTGTTCTTTAGCCACAGTTAATTCGGTTTCTGCCCGCGCTATTTCTGCTTGCGCTATTTCAACTTGACGCTGATAATTTTCCTTAGCAACTTTGACAACAGAACGCTTATTGACTAATTCTTGCTCTCGTTGGTACTGTTGAGTTGTTGCTGCTAATTGAGTTTGGGCTTGTATTATTTCTGCTTCAGAGATTTGAATTTGGCGATCGTAATTTTCTGTGGCTAGTTTCAAATCGCCTTGCGCTTGCTGCAAATCCGCCTCAGCTTCGGCACGTTTCGAGAGAGATTCAACCCGCAACTGTCCTAATTCTGAACTCGATAAAACCACAACGGGTTGACCTTTTGATACTTTGTCCCCAGGCTTAACTAACAACTCTACTACTTTCCCAGCCACCGGAGCCGTCACTTCTACCTTTTGGTTAGGCAAAGTTTCAATTTGTCCTGTGGTTTTGATGCCGATATCTAATCGCTGGCGGGCGGCAGGGGAGACTTTAATTCCCAACCGTTTTGCTGTGGCGGCATCGACAGAAATAGCAGCAGGAGTTTGAGTGGTTTCGCCGCTTTGGTTAAATTCATTTCCGTGTCCCGCGTGGGCGAAAACTGCGGCGGGAGATGTGAAGAATGCAAGGCTGATAATTAACCCAGAAATTCGGCAGAGCTTTATTGGGGGCATGATTGAGTAGGGGCGAATCTGAACTCACAGTTCAGTTTTGCAGATAAATATGAAATCAGGATGAAATAGGTTAAATCAACATTGTTTCTGTAGGGGCGGGTTCACCAACAATACCTGCTAATAATCGACAATCTCAAAAACCAGCCCCCACCAAACGATCGATCACCATGTACATTGTTTGCATTTGATACAAATCAAGGTTGATTTAGGTTATCTGTGGTGTGAGGGCGGGTTTATAAAGATTATTTGTGGGAATTAAATATTGTTGGTGAACCCGCCCCTACAGATATTGCGATTAATTGATCCAGCCCGTCACTACTGTTTGTACCAAGCTTTCCGCCACTCTTTCATTTGCTGAATTTCTTGCTTTTGCGAAGTCAGAATCTCTTGAGATAATTTCTTCATTTCCGGGCGTTTTGACTTCTTCAAGGCATCTTCAGCCATCACCAAAGCTCCTTCATGGTGGGGAATCATCGCATTGAGAAAACGCAAGTCAAATTGATCGTCAGCAGCGCCTAAATCCATGCTCATCATCATGCTTTGCATTTGTTCGGGAGTCATTGCCATCATGTGACCCATTTGAGCGTGATAAGCCATTGGCGTACTGCTGGCTTTGGCATACCAAGCTTTTCGCCACTCTTTCATTTGATTGATTTCGCGGTTCTGAGCGGCAATCATCTCATTTGCTATTTTTTTCATTTCCGGGCGTTTGGATTTGTTTAGCACCTCTTTAGCCATGTTTACAGCGCCTTGATGGTGTACTGTCATGCCATCAATAAATCGCAAATCGTAGTCAGCATCTGCCGGGCCTAAATCCATTGACATATTGTGATTCATGCCACCCATGCCATGATTCATGCCACCCATGCCGCCTTGTGCCGCGTCTTGCTTGTTGTTTGCTTCGGTTGCTGCGGTAATATTTGGTGCTTGAGTTTGGCTTGTAGGAGCTTTTGAACAAGCTGCAAGCACTCCGCTGGTTAAAACGGCTGTGGCGGTCAATGTCAGCGCTGCAAAGCTTGTTTTCAATGAAATTGGTTTCATAGATTTTATATCGTTAAAAGTGCCCTTTATTTTCACTATTTCACATATAAATGAAATTAGGATGAAATTCTTGACTCGGACTTGTAAAGAATTATTGCTGTGCCGTCGTTTAAGTTAAGGATGAGTTGCAGTAAAACTTAAGAATTAGTTCGGAATTCCCCCTTGACTCTCCTGCTAACTGGAGACTTTACAATGAAGTTAATTCATTGATTGAGCAGAGTAGTTTCTGCTGAGGTTCAAATTATGACTCTACAGCTAAAAGTTCCCAAAATGGCTTGTTCTGCTTGTGTGAATACAATAACAAAAGCAGTCCAAGCAATTGACTCAGCCGCCACTGTTGAGGCAGATGTCAAGACAAAATTGGTCACGATTCAAACCGCTAAGCCGGAAAGTGAAGTTAGAATTGCGATCGCATCTGCTGGCTATCCTGTCGATTAATCTTAAGGTCAACGCCAGCGGTTTCTAACTTTAGGAATACAGCAATTTCATCTAAATTTCATCTTATGGTGAAATGCTGAACACTATAACCGCAGCGTCCAGCAATCGCACCACTCATTTCGAGCGCAATTCTCCTCAGTAATTGGGAAACTCGGTCATCCCAATTACTAAATACCTTGGCAACCTGCGCTCTTATTTAGTTTAGGAGTACCCTATGGACAATCTTACACTTAAATTGCGGGGCATGAGTTGTGCTTCTTGTGCTTCTTCCATTGAAGAAGCAATTCAATCTGTTCCCGGTGTAATTGAGTGCAGCGTCAATTTCGGGATGGAACAAGCAACTATCCAATACGACTCTAAGCAAACCAATTTAGCAGCAATTCAATCTGCTGTTGATGCTGCGGGATACGAAGCTTTGCCGCTGCAAGAAATGGCGGCTGAGGATGATGCAGAAAAAGCCGATCGCAAATCTGAGTCTCAAAACTTGCAGCGAAAACTCTGGACAGCAGGTATCATCAGCATCCTGCTAGTTGTGGGTGCTATTCCAGCTATGACTGGCTTGCACCTGCCGTTTATTCCCGCATGGCTGCACAATTTTTGGCTGCAATTAGTGCTGACATCACCGGTACAATTTTGGTGCGGCAAATCATTCTATGTGGGCGCTTGGAAATCCCTAAAACGCCGCGTCGCTACAATGGATACCCTGATTGCTTTGGGAACGAGTGCTGCCTACTTTTATTCGGTATTTGTGACATTTTTTCCCGGTTTCTTCACGGCTCAAGGTTTGACTCCTAGCGTTTATTACGAAGTTGCCGCCAGCGTGATCGCCTTAATTTTGTTGGGAAAAAACCTCGAAAATCGGGCGAAGGGAGAGACTTCGGAAGCAATTCGGAAACTCATGGGTTTGCAAGCAAAAACTGCTCGGATAATTCGCAACGGGGAAGAGTTGGAAGTAGCGATCGCCCAAGTGGAAATTAACGACATCGTGCAGGTGCGGCCGGGCGAGCAAATCCCCGTAGACGGAGAGGTAATTGAAGGTGCTTCAACGGTAGACGAAGCAATGGTTACGGGAGAAAGTTTGGCTGTCAAAAAGCAGTTGGGCGATGAAGTAATCGGAGCCACAATTAACAAAACTGGCAGTTTCAAGTTTCGCGCTACCAGGGTTGGCAAAGATACATTTTTAGCTCAAATTGTCAAGATGGTGCAGGAGGCACAGGGGTCAAAAGCACCGATTCAAAAGTTAGCAGACCAAGTAACAGGTTGGTTTGTTCCCGTAGTAATTGCCATCGCTTTAGCTACTTTTATGATCTGGTTTAACGCGACGGGAAACCTCACTTTGGCGACGGTGACAATGGTGGAAGTGCTGATTATTGCTTGTCCCTGCGCTTTGGGTTTGGCGACTCCGACTGCTGTGATGGTTGGCACAGGTAAAGGTGCCGAAAACGGGATTTTAATTAAAGGAGCCGAGAGTTTAGAATTAGCGCACAAAATTCAAATTATCGTGTTAGATAAAACGGGAACTCTCACGGAAGGTAAGCCGACTGTCACTGATTTTGTGACAATTAAAGGAACGGCGGACAGCAATGAGTTAAAGTTGCTGCAATTGGCGGCTTCTGTAGAGCGAAATTCTGAGCATCCTGTGGGGGAAGCTGTTGTGAGGTACGCTCAATCTCAAGAGGTAAAATTTACTGATGTTAAGGATTTTGAGGCTGTCGCGGGGAGCGGCGTGCGAGGGGTTTTAGGCGGAAAGTCGATCGCCCTGGGAACACTCAGGTGGATGCAGGAATTAGGCTGCGATACTGAATATCTGGAACTGCGGGCGAGAGCTTTGGAAGTTTCGAGCAAAACGGTGGTTTGGATGGCTGTAGATGGCAAAATTGAGGCAATTCTGGGCATTGCCGATGCCCTGAAACCGTCGTCAGCCCAGGCGGTGAAAGCACTGCAAAAGCTCGGTTTGGAGGTGGTGATGCTGACTGGAGATAATCGATCGACTGCGGAGTCGATCGCCCAATCTGTCGGTATTACTCGCGTTTTTGCCGAAGTTAGACCAGACCAAAAAGTCGCTAAAATCCAAGCGCTGCAAGGGGAAGGCAAGATTGTGGCGATGGTGGGAGACGGGATTAACGATGCACCGGCTTTGGCCTTAGCAGATGTGGGAATTGCGATCGGCACCGGCACAGATGTGGCGATCGCAGCCAGCGACATTACCTTGATTTCAGGAGATTTGCAAGGCATAGTTACAGCAATTCAACTGTCACGCGCCACCATGCGGAACATCCGCGAAAATCTGTTTTTTGCCTTTATTTACAACATCGCTGGAATACCGATCGCCGCGGGCATTTTGTACCCAATTTTTGGCTGGCTGCTAAATCCGATTATCGCCGGTGGTGCAATGGCTTTTAGTTCGCTTTCGGTAGTGACTAATGCTTTGCGCTTGCGGAATTTTAAAGTCAAATCTGTTGCGTAAATTATGAGGAATTTGAAAAATGTTTAGTCAGCGTCAAATTTTAGGAAGCATCGGAAGTTTAGGAATTATAGTGGGAATGGCTTTCGGAGTCCAAGCTTCCCAAATGCCATTCAAAAATTCTACTTCAACCACTCAATTTCGCCCCATTCAACAACCATTCGGTTTAAAAGTTGGCGTAACTCTAGGAGGGTTGGCATTAATTGGTCTAGAATTGTGGTGGTTTCTATTTAGTAAAAGTCAAGGGCAGCAAGCTGAGTCTATTCAGGGAATACAAGAGTTAACTATTACTGTAGACGGGGGTTATGAGCCTTCCACTGTAGTTGTGAAAGCAGGTCAATTAGTCAGGCTCAATTTCTTGAGGCGCGACCCCAACAGTTGTCTTGAAAAAGTGTTGTTACCAGATTTTCACATTGTGCGAGAATTACCTCTAAATCAGGTAACGGCTGTTGAATTCACCCCTCAAAAACCTGGACGATACCTATTTACTTGCGGCATGAATATGTTTAGGGGTGTGGTGGAAGTACAGGGGTAATATCAATTCCGGTGTTATCGGAATGATATAGAGGACATGGCAGATATAGAGGAGACGGCAATGCCGTGTCCCTACAATTAATCACGGTAGGGACACGGCACTGCCGTCTCCTGGTGGCTGTGAGTAATATTAATTTCGATGCTACCGGATTTGATATATAGCAGGATTCTGCGGCAACTGCGACGGTTGAGGCGCGAGTTTTTTCCCCGAGAACTCGCTAAAATTGAGGAAGCTTAAAAAATTTGGAGTGAGCTAAATGCAACTACTACACACGATGCTCCGAGTCTGCAACCTAGAAGAATCTCTCAAATTTTACACCGAAGTGCTCGGTATGAAACTGCTGCGGCAAAAGGAATATCCCGACGGTAAATTTACTCTGGCTTTTGTGGGCTACGGCGACGAATCCGATACTACGGTTTTGGAATTAACATATAACTGGGGTGTTGCAGAGTACAATTTGGGCGATGCTTACGGTCATATTGCGATCGGCGTTGATGATATTTACGCTACTTGCGAAGAAATTAAAGCCCGCGGCGGTAAAGTCAGCCGGGAACCCGGCCCGATGAAACACGGTTCAACTGTCATCGCTTTTGTGCAAGACCCAGATGGATATAAAGTTGAATTAATTCAACTGGAAAATCCACTCGACTAATCCAAGAAACCGGGTTTCTGCGATATTTTTGGCATCCTCACGAGATTTTGCCAAGAAACCCGGTTTCTGAGGCTCCACATGATCGCTGTTATCATAAAATCACTTCAGAGCAGAAGGGAACGACTATGCAAACCCAAGAAAAACCAGCAATCGCCAAGCAACCACCAACCGAAAAACGCCACTACACCCCGGAGGAATATCTCGCATTAGAAGAAAGTGCGATCGATAAAAGTGAATATCATGATGGGGAGATAATACCAATGACAGGCGGAACAACCAACCACAACAGCATCATCATTAATTTGATTGCTAACTTGAAATTTGGCTTGCGTGGCAAAGATTACAGATTATTTACTAGCGATGTGCGCCTGTGGATACCCCTAACTCGCCGCTACGTCTATCCCGATATCATGGTGATTCAAGGAGAACCAGTCTATCAAGGAAGTAACAAAACAATTGTTACAAATCCTATGGTAATCGTCGAGGTTTTATCGAATTCAACCAAAGACTACGATCGCGGTGGTAAATTTCTCGCCTATCGCTCAATCCCTGAATTTCAGGAATACATTTTAGTAGATCAATATAGCTATCACATTGAGCAATTTGCCAAAAACTCTAACGGGAAATGGGAATTAACAGAATATGATTCAGAGGAATCTGTATTAACCCTAGAATCCGTAGAATTTCAAATGCCACTGAGAGAGATTTATGAACGAATTAACTTTGAAGTTAAAGCAGAGGAAGTAAGCCAGCCAACAAGTAATATTGAAGAATAAGATCGAGTTTGCCCATAATCTAAGAAACCGGGTTTCTGCGATAATTTTGGCATCTTCACCGAAGTTGAATGAAGAAACCCAGTTTCTGACTAGCACACATCGCCCCCAAATCCAAGAAACCGGGTTTCTGCGATAATTTTGGCATCCTCACGAAGATTTAGTGAAGAAACCCAGTTTCTGACTCCCAATTTATGGTTTATTCTTAGGAACCTTTAAGACTTTATCCGTCGCCATTTTGTCAACGATTACGTCGCTGATAATTTGAGCTCCGTGGGACGTAAAATGCACGCCGTCATTAATTTTTACATAGCCTCGCTTCCCCGATTTGTCAGCAACTATCGGAACAAATTTTCCCGATTCTGCAAAGGTTTCCCAAGTAGAAATAAATTCAATTTTGGGAGAAGCTTTTTTAGCATTTTTATAAATATTGTTCATGACAGGAAAAGCTTTGATATACGCAGATCTATTAGAGTTCGATTGACCTACCCAATACACTTTTCTCACTGAGGACGAGCCAAGTAACTTGGCATATTTATCTACTCTTTCTTGATAAGCTTTTTGCCACTCTGGGGTCAGAATTGCCCGGTACTTTCCTTGAGAATCAATGATATCTTGAGGATCGTTTCCTCCAAACAAAATTATCACTACATCAGGGCGATAATCCTGGATAAGTTTGCTGGTTCTGGTATACCAGTTATAATAATCTATCCGATTTAATCCGCTCGATACTTTGTATTCAAGTTTTGTATCGGCGATGTTGTATTTATTCTTAAGAGTGTACTGGAGTTTAATTCCTAAGTCGAACATTACGGAATCTCCAATAAATAAAAATTTGCGATAAGGTACGGTTAGTTTTGGTTTGGCTGGAGTTGGTTTTTTTGCAGGTTTTGGGGGAGGAGGTGCCGATTTTGTGGCGATTTTGACTGGAGAAGTTTCGGCTTTTTTGGGGATGCTATCGAAATTAATATCTTTGATTTTACTCCAAAAATCTTGTTCGGATTTTCTGAAACTGTCTATTTCTATCTGCCGCGCTGCTTGTTTAATTTCGGGGCTGGCGAAAGGAGTTGAGGAAAAACTTTTGAGAAATAAGGATAAGTTGGAAAATATTAAGGTGAGAATTACAGAAGTAACTATCAGTAAAATTTCTCGATCTTTCATATTTCTTAGAAATTAAAGTAAATAAAAGGTGGGACTGTGCTCGGCCCCAACATCAAGATAGCATACACGAACAGCGAAACTAAGACAACCCGAAAGAAAATGTTTTTTAAGGAAAATACTGTTTGCAAGAGTTGGGAAATGCGATCGCCCCAAAAGTTGATCGCGCCAATGACTGCAATTACTAAATACAATTGCCAAAAGTTAAATACAAAAGTTGCAAGGGAAAAATTCAGAATTCCCTGAAAAAAACTCATGGCAGTTTCCCAGTTGGGAGTGCCGAAAAACACCCAGCTACAAGTGACAAAGCTAAATGTTAGCAGCCAACTGCAAAATTTAGCAAATCGGGGAAAGGAATAGTCTAATTTGAGGTGGATAGCTTGGGGGATATCTTTACATAAATGGTTGACAATCAATCCTAAACCGTGAATTGTTCCCCAGACAATAAAGTTTAAACCTGCGCCGTGCCAAAATCCGCCGATCGCCATTGTTATCAGTAAATTTACGTACTTCCTTAATTTCCCGTATTTATTGCCGCCCAAGGGAAAGTAAAGGTAATCTCTCAGCCACTCGGAAAGACTGATGTGCCACCTTTTCCAAAATTCTTGCAAGCTGAGCGATCGGTATGGCATATTAAAGTTGGCAATGGGTTTGAAACCCAGCAAGCAAGAGATGCCATTAGCTAAATCCGAGTAGCCGCTAAAATCTACATAAATTAAACATGAATAGGAAATTGCCGCGAGGATTAAATCGATGCTGCTGTATTGCTGGGGAACTGTGAATGGGAGTTGGGTGAAGTTAAACAAAAAGCTCGATAAAGTATATTTTTTGAAGAGTCCAGACAAAATTAAAACTATGACTTCTTCGATTTGATAGTCGTATTTTTTGGGTGAGTTTAGCTGGGTGTAAAATTCCCGAGCCCGCGATATTGGCCCGGAGGCAATTTGGGGAAAGTAGGTAATGTAGGTGGCGTAGTCTACAAATTTCGGACAGGAGATTTTTTGTTGGTAGCAGTCGATTAAATGGGAAATCATTCTAAATGTGTAGAAGGATACGCCGACGGGGGCGATTATTTGCAACATTTGAATGCTGGCGGGAATTTGTAGCTGGTTGAGTACCTCAAACAAGGATGTTACAAAGAAGTTGCAATATTTAAAGATGCCGAGGTTGGCTATGTTGAAAATTATGCCGGAAATTAAGGCAAGTTTTTTATATTTCCCGTGGCAGGCGGCTCGGAGAATGATATAATTGTAGGCAGTACCTAAAACTAGGAGTAATAAAAAGTCTAAACTCCAAAATGAATAAAATAATAAGCTGGAAATTAGCAAGACGATTTTATATAAACCGACTTGGGACTTCAAGGATATAATTATGCTAAAAATAATTAGAAAAAATACTAGGAATTGGTAAGTTGGAAATAGCATA
>JBBSNU010000037.1:0-14999 GCA_038260455.1 Chroococcales cyanobacterium
ATTTTTGTTTCGATTCGGCATCGGCTACGAAAATACTAAGATAGCTGGCATCAGCATCGCTTTTATTACTATTTTTTTGATGTGGCTGTGGGTGGAAGCTTGCTATGTCCTCAACGACCTCAATACTTCTATCACTTCCAATCAACTTTTTAACATTCGAGAAATCAAGCGCACCTATCCGTTAGTCAGCAGCGGCTATCTAGTAGCTGGAGTAGTCAGCGGATTTTCTCTGCCACTCTTGATCTACGTAGTCAAACTCAAAAACGTTACCCTAATATCCGGGTTGATGGTGGCGGCCGGCTCGTTGCTGCTGTACTACCTCACGGAAAAATATAGCCAAGCATTCCCGGAAACTGCTCGCTGGACAGATGACGATGACGATGACGACCAACAAGAATTTGCCGCCCGCAAAGTTAGTGGGCCGCTGCAAAAATACGCGATACCTCTAGTCAGTTTCTTCGTCCTGGCAGAAGTCGTCTACGTGCTGGTAGATTTTCAATTCTACAGCCAGCTAGAATACCAAAATCCGGGGGAAGGAGCGATCGGAGCTAGCTGGATCGCGAGCTTCTTGGGCATTTACGAAGGTATACAAGGCCTGTTTCAAGTGGCGACTCAGTGGTTTGCTTCCAGCCGCTTGGTAGAACGAATCGGTGTATTCGTGACGGCGATGATTTTGCCGGCGGGTATCGCTATCCTTGGGGTGCTGACTTTAGGAGCGTCCCTCGGCCAGCTAGTACCTGTGTTTATCGGGCTGATATTGCTGAGATTTTTCGACGAACTGCTGCACTACACGCTGCTGGAAACTGTGAGTCCGGTTTTATTTCAACCGATTCCTGACAATATTCGATCGGGCATTCAAACTCTGGTCAACGGTGTGGGCGAACCTTTGTCCTGCGGAGCTACAGGAGTAGTGATCCTGGGGATGCTGTGGGTTACAGACAAGATACTCCCCCACGAAACCGAAAGCGCATTTCACGATCTGCAAAGCTTGGTATTCATCGGTACGATCGTAGTTTTGGCGCTGGTGTGGGTATTTGTGGTGTGGCTGATCCGCTCTCAATACGTAGGGCTGTTGGTCAAAAGTGCCGAACGCGGGCGCTTGGGCGTGACAGACGTTGACCTCAAAGCTCTCAAGCGCGCCGTGGTGGAAACTCTCGAAAAGCCGGGGGGCGAAGATGAAAAGCGCTCTTGTATAGAACTCCTGACGCAAATTGACCCCAAAAATGTCGGAGAAGTTCTCGCACCTATTCTGGAAATGTTGCCTTCGGGTTTGCAGCGCCAGAGCTTGGAAACTATGCTGCAACACCCGAACCCCGCATATTTAGAATCTGTCCGCGCGCTCTCGCAGCAACCATTGCCGCCGGAGGTGCTGGCTTTGGCTTTGCGCTACATCTGGCTGACGGAGGCTGAACCGAATATTGACAGCTTGCGGCCTTATTTGCAGCCGAATGTCGATCCTGTGGTGCGGGGTACGGCGGCTGCTTTAATTATGAGAAGGGGCGATCGCCAGCAAAAAGCAGAGGCTACTAACACGCTGCGCCAAATGCTGACGCACAAGCTGGAACGAGAACGGGTGATGGGGACGCGGGCTCTGGGAGAGGCTGATTATTTGCAAGGACTGCGACTGTACATCCCCAATCTGTTGCAAGATGAATCTCTGCGAGTTCGCTGCGCTCTGTTAGACGTGATTTCGTCTACTCATTCGGAAGAATATTATCCTTCGCTGCTGCGAGGACTAGGTTACAAATCGACTAGGGAAGCGGCTTTGCAGGCTATAGTCAAACTTCACAACGATGCGATTCCTTTGCTCGTGTATTTGGCTGAGGATATCCACAAGCCGGATTTGGTCAGGTTGCAAGCTTGGACGGCTCTGGGTCAAATTGGGACTGTTGAGGCGATCGACATTTTGGTCAGCAATTTGATGACGGCTTGGGGAACTACGAGGCGCAACATCCTCCGCATCCTGTTGAAAATGCCTTCGGAAGCAGGGATAGAAGGGGTTCTAGACCGCATCGGCCGCAGCGGCTTGGAAACTCTCATCGAACAGGAGTTGATGTTTATCGGTCAAATTTATGCGGGTCTGGTAGATTTGTCTGGGGTAACGGCCTATGACAATTTTGCCGATCGAGATCCTAACAGCGCCGCGCTACCTGCGAACGATACGGCTCAATTGTTGCAGCGGGCTCTGGCGGGGTTGGAATCTGATGCTAAGGATCGGTGTTTTTTGTTGATGAAGTTTCTTTATCCGCTGGACACGGTACAAGCTGCAGCTTTCAACATCGCTTCGGGCCAACCTTCTATGGTGGCTAGGGGATTGGAAATTCTTGACAATACTGTGGATATAGTTAGGAAGCGATCGCTGATCAATTTGTTGGATCAGCACTCGGAAAGAGAAAAGTTGACCAATCTCTCTGAATTGATGGTTTACAAACCTCTAACTCCTAGCGATCGTTTGCGTCGCTTGCTAGAATTGCGCCACTTCCTTTCGGATTGGGCCTTGGCTTGCTGCTTTCATTTGGCGAAGGAGGCGCGCTGGAGTCTTACGGCTCAACAAACTCTCGTATGTCTGCAACACCCGACGGGTTTTGTTCGCGAAGCAGTGTTAGCTTATTTGAAAATAGCTTCGCCGCGAGCTTTGCTAGAATTGTTGCCGAGGCTGCAAAATGACCCCGATCGTTTGGTATTCGCTCAAGTTGAAGAGATGATGGCAGAGTTGGGTGCTGGGGGAAAAAGGTAAAGAAGGAAGAAGGAAGAAGGAAGAAGGAAGAGGGAAGAGGGAAGAGGGAATAAAAAGAAACTATGCCCAATGCCCAATGCCCAATGCCCAATGCCCAATGCCCAATTCCTCTTCCTTTGTTTAAAGTCTAAATTAATCACTGCATCGCATTATGCTAACTAGCGTCGAACGCCTATTGTTTGTCAGGGAAGTTCCGATTTTTAAGGAACTGCGGGATGATTTTCTTGTGCGTCTAGCATCGGTAATGGATGAACTTTCGTTCCCTTCCAAGCACAGGATTTTTACAGAAGGACAAGAAGGTCGATCGCTCTATATTTTGGTATCGGGAACGGTGCGGGTTCATATAGGCGATCGCGATTTGGCACAGTTGAAGGCGGGGGCTTGTTTCGGGGAAATGTCGCTGTTTGATGCGGAACCTCGATCGGCTTCTATTTCTACTCTGGAACAATCGGAGTGTTTGATGCTGACTCAAATGCAGCTTTATGATGCGATCGATGAAACGCCGGGAATTGCTGTTAATATTATTCGCTTGCTGTCGCGCCGGATTCGCGAGTTGAATATCAAGTTGAATGCTAAAGAGGCGGTTATGCCGCCAGAGACTGCTAGAGTTGCTGAAATGCGATAAATATTGGGTTCGCCAATTGTACACAATTTCTCTGGTATGGCCCGCAACGCGCACCCTACTGTAAAACAATTAAAAACCCGGTTTATTTATTGAAAAAACCGGGTTTTTGAAATCGATACCCAAGAGCGATTTACTGTCTAGAATAAGCGAAAAATAAAAGGGTAGCGGTAGGGTTGGTTGGGATCTTTTAAAATCTGGAGAATCGCCAAGATTGTCAGTCCCCAATGCAGCAGATAACCGATTGGTATTAGGAAAAAGCCGGCCAAACCTAAAGTCAGGAAAGTTAGCACCCCAATAATGGTGGTGTACAGCCAGACGTTGAAGTGAAAATTGATGGCTTCGGTAGCGTTTTCTTTGACAACGGGGTCATCTGATACTAACAATACGGCGATCGGCACTCCGATCGACAACCCTAACGTACTCAAAAAAATAGCCCCGTGGCACAGCAGTGATAGCAGCTTCCGCTTGTCGGAGTCGTACATATTACTTGTATTCCTTGAATTTACTGATAATTTTACCTTCTATAGCAACTCTAGCACAGGCTATAATGGCAGTCTGGTGATGATTCCCCTACCTAATTTGTGATGACAACAGAACTCGAAACTGAATTGCTAACTGCTGTGGAGCGCCGGCGCAACTTTGCCATTATCTCGCACCCTGACGCGGGTAAAACTACTTTGACAGAAAAGCTGCTGCTTTACGGAGGTGCAATTCACGAAGCAGGTTCTGTAAAAGCGCGGCGGGCTCAGCGACACGCTACTTCTGACTGGATGGCGATGGAACAGCAGCGGGGAATTTCGATTACTTCTACTGTTTTGCAGTTTGAATATCAAAATTATCACATTAATCTGCTCGATACTCCGGGACACCAAGATTTTAGCGAAGATACTTATCGAACTCTGGCGGCGGCTGACAATGCGGTGATGCTTGAGGATGCTGCTAAGGGTTTGGAGCCCCAAACTCGCAAGTTATTTGAAGTTTGTAAGTTGCGACGTTTGCCTATTTTTACTTTCTTTAATAAGCTCGATCGCCCTAGCAGAGATCCTTTGGATTTGTTGGACGAAATTGAGAAGGAATTGGGCTTACAGACTTATCCGGTAAATTGGCCGATCGGTACGGGCGATCGCTTTAAGGGTGTTTTTGACCGCAGAGGGCGCAAAATTCACTTGTTCGAGCGCAGTCAACACGGTTCTCGCGCGGCAGTTGATACCGTCATTGAATTGGGCGATCCGCGCATTGAGGATTTGTTGGAACAAGACCTTTACTATCAGCTTAAAGAAGAGTTGGAACTGCTGGATGAGTTGGGAACTGAACTGGATTTAGACTTAGTTCGGGCTGGGAAAATGACTCCGGTTTTCTTTGGCAGCGCGATGAGCAATTTTGGGGTAGAACTGTTTTTGGATGCGTTTTTAGAGTACGCGATGAAGCCGATCGCCCGCAACAGCAGCGTCGGGGAACTTCCGCCAACTTACGAAGATTTTACCGGGTTTGTGTTTAAATTGCAAGCAAATATGGATCCGAGACACCGCGATCGCGTGGCGTTTATTCGGGTTTGTACGGGCAAGTTTGAAAAGGACATGAACGTGACTCACGCTCGCACTGGTAAAACGGTGCGTTTGTCAAGACCTCAAAAGTTATTTGCTCAGGATCGGGAGTCGATCGAGGTTGCGTATCCCGGCGATGTGATTGGTTTGAACAATCCGGGGGTTTTTGCGATCGGCGATACTATTTACACTGGGCAAAAACTAGAATATGAAGGAATTCCCTGTTTTTCGCCGGAACTTTTTGCTGTTTTGAGAAATCCCAATCCTTCTAAGTTTAAGCAGTTCCGCAAAGGTGTTTCGGAGTTGCAGGAAGAGGGCGCGGTGCAAATTATGTATTCGGTTGATGAGTCGAAACGCGAACCGATTTTGGCTGCTGTGGGACAGTTGCAATTTGAGGTTGTGCAGTTCCGAATGCAGTCGGAATATAATGTCGAAACTGCGATCGAAATGTTGCCTTATAGTGTCGCTCGTTGGGTTGACGGCGGTTGGGATGCGCTGGCCAAGGTTGGACGGCTGTTTAATACTGTGACGGTGAAAGATAGTTGGGGAAGGCCGGTTTTGTTGTTTAGAAATGACTGGAATTGCCGGCAAGTGGAAGGCGAGCATCCTATTTTGAAGTTAAATGCGATCGCGCCTGTAGTTTCTGGTTTGGCTGTTAGTGCGGAGTGAGCGTTATACCAATTTCATAAAGTAGCGCTAGATATTACCCCCCCAACCCCCCCGCGAGTTCGGGGGGGGCTAAGACTTCATCAGCACATCTTTAGAAAAATTGCTCGTTACCAGGCTCTTCCTGGTAATGCAGATCCGGAGGCTCTGCCTCCTTTCTGGCGTTGCGGGGCGGGAGTTGTTCTTGGCGATGCACACTACGTTCACTTAAGTCAACGGTATTGTACTATAGCCAATTTGGGCGATCGGGTAAACTGAAAATTACAGCAAACAGCAGGTTAATCGCACCTATCAATCCAGTTGAAAACAATGCAAACCAGAGTCCAATTATAGCTTTTTGAGCGAAACAATTCACCTTTCTAATTTTTCTGTGCAGCCAGTGATATCTTAAACTGTTTTCCCACATAACTCAATGAATCCGCTAAATGCTTGTGCCAATAATTCCAACCGACATCATGGCCAACAATCCCGTGTCCGCCCGGAAATGTGTTAAACTCATTGGCAACACCAAAACGGTTTAATTGTTCGTGAAACTGTTGCGTAGAAGTCAAAAATTCCTTGTCTCCTTCCCCAGCATCCAAATAAGCGCGCAACCGCTGTTTATCTTTAACAAAAAGTTTTTTAACTAAATATTTAGGACTGTTAGCCTGGCCGCTTTGATCGGTAAAATAACCGGTAGGGTCTAACTGAGGTGCTCCGGCAATAAAAACATACCAGTATCTAGTCGCACCTAGTATGAGGATTGCACCCGTACCGATACCTAAAACTTTTCCCAGCCACTTAGGCATAATGTTTGTTAGTTGACTGTTGACTGTTGACTGTTGACTGTTGACTGTTGACTGTTATGTGTTATTTGTTATTTGTTATTTGTTGTTTGTTAAATATAAAATCATTAATCCCCGATGCCCGATGCCCGATGCCCGATGCCCCATTCCCAAACAAAATGACTTATAGAAATCCCGCTCCTACAGTTGATATTATCATCGAATTGGTCGATCGCGCGCACCGACCAATAGTCCTGATAGAACGTCTCCACATTCCCTACGGCTGGGCGATTCCCGGCGGCTTTGTCGATTACGGGGAATCGGTAGAAACGGCGGCCAAACGCGAAGCTTTAGAAGAAACTAGCTTGAATGTAGAATTAATCGAGCAATTCTACGTTTATTCTGACCCGAATCGCGACGCGCGCCAGCACACTATTAGTATTGTATTCTTGGCTGTGGCAACGGGCGAACCTCAAGCGGCCGACGATGCTAAAAATTTACAATTTTTTGAATCTTGGCAGATTCCTGCACAATTGTGTTTCGATCACGATCGCATTTTACAAGATTATTGGCGTTACCGTCATTACGGATTGCGGCCGCGTTTGTAGGAGAAGGAAGAAGGAAGAGGGAAGAAGGAAGAAGGAAGAAGGAAGAGGGAAGATTATTCTGTAAGTTTTTAACCGCAGAATAACGCCGATTAACGCGGATGAATGCTAAATTATGTATAGTTGATCTGCGTGCACCTGCATTTTCGTTGATCTAAATCAGTAAATTTACCAAGTTAAACGTAAAATACGGCTCGCGAAAAAGCTTACTGGGTATTTCTTCTTCCTTCTTCCTTCTTCCTTCTTCCTTCTTCCTTATCAATAAATTTTATGGCAAGTTTGACAATATTAGGCGGGGGTGCATGGGGTTCAGCACTGGCAAATCTGGGAAGCAAAAAGGGCGATCGCGTTAATTTGTGGTCGCGCCGCAGTTCTGTTAGTCTAGAATCAGTGATAATTGGCGCAGATGTTGTGGTTTCGGCAGTTTCGATGAAAGGAGTTGGGGAAACAGTCGATCGGCTGCTTGCCTTAAACTTAAGTCCGAGTACAATTATAGTTACTGTCACCAAAGGTTTAGACCCCGCGACGACGCGCACTCCGTCTCAAATTTGGCAAAATGCTTTTCCTAACAATCCAATAGTCGTACTTTCCGGGCCCAATCTTTCCGAAGAAATTCAGCAGGGATTGCCGGCTGCAACGGTGGCGGCGAGTGTGGATTTAGCGGCGGCGAAGCAAGTACAAAATATTTACAGTTCGGATATTTTTCGGGTTTATGTCAATCAAGATCCCCTGGGAACTGAGTTAGGTGGAACGCTGAAGAATGTTTTTGCGATCGCCGCTGGTGTTTGCGATGGTTTACAATTAGGAACTAATGCTAAATCTGCGTTGCTGACTCGCGCTTTGCCGGAAATGATTCGGGTGGGAGTTCGTTTGGGAGCTCGCGCCGAAACTTTTTACGGTTTGTCTGGTTTGGGAGATTTACTCGCTACTTGCAATAGTTCTTTGTCGCGCAATTATCGGGTTGGTTTCGGATTGTCTCAAGGTAAGTCTTTGGAGAATATTTTGCAGGAATTGCAGAGCACTGCTGAGGGTGTTAATACTACTAATGTTTTGATTGATTTGGCGGTACGGCGCGAGATTGAAGTCCCCGTTTCCCGTCAAGTTTACCGCTTGCTGAACGGTGAAATTACTGCCGAACAAGCTGTTTTATCGCTGATGGAACGAGGTTTAAAACCGGAGATTTAAAAACCGTACAGGTGGCGGCGCTCCAAAATTTATCAACTGCCGTCGCGATAGAAAATAGCAGGGCTATTTCATTCTCAGTCTAGGAGGGCAACCACGGGGGGATTGCCCCTACAAAGAATGAAATAGCCCTGTTAAAAATAAACTGCAACAGGCAGCAAATGATGCAATTTAATTATTGAAACAATGGCTCAAATACCCAATTGGTTAATCTCTGCACTGACTTGTTCTTTATTATACGGTCTTTGGGGATTTTTTAGCAAGTTAGCGACAAAATCTATTGACTACAAAACAGCTTTTATTTATGAAGCAATCGGCGCTATTGTCACTACAGCATTAATTCTTTTTAGCAGTAAAAATTTGAGTTTTCAGGGAAACATTGCAGGAATCGTATTTGCTTTATTAGTCGGTGTTTGCGGAACAGTAGCATCTTTAGTATTTCTGAAAGCCATTGAAAGCGGCCCAATTGTTAGCACCATCAGCATTACATCCCTGTACCCAGTAGTTACCGTATTTTTATCATATTTCTTCCTGAAAGAAGCAATTACAATTCCACAAACGATCGCCCTCGTGCTAGCCCTAATTGCAGTTATACTTTCATCTTATTGAAATATCTCTGCTTTGCCAATTTTTCACTGAGGCAGAAACCGGGTTTTTGTGGTAAATCTTGCATCAATGCGTTGAATTATGGAAAAAACCCGGTTTCTTTGGTATTTTACATTTGGGAGAATCTCAGTTTTGCATTTATAGTGCGAGCGTCCCCGCTCGCGTATTGTACTCGCGAGCGGGGACGCTCGCACTATAATAAAAAAAATGCTTTTTGCAAAACTGAGATATTCCCTTAAATCTGGCCTTTCTGCATTACCAAATTTTTACTTTCCGCCGTAATAAAACGCAACTTCTTTGTCTTTTAGCGGTGCAAAATCGGCAGCTATCAGCATTTGATCGAGTTCTGCTTGAGGCAGGTGTTTTACTCCGATGCGGACAATGCGTGATCGCATGGTGTTTGACACGCCACTGCGCTGTCTCCCGGCTTCTAATCCCATTACTTGCTCGTACAGGTCTAATTTTGCTTTCGGAATTGGAGTCCCGTCAAAGTCGATTCCTGAAGCGATCGCAACGTCGATCGCATCTGCACCGGTTGTAGATTGAGCCGCTGAGTTTGTTTCTGAAGACATTGTGGTGTGATATTAAAGTTTGCTGTGGGAGCATTTTATCAGAGAACTCTTGACTTTGGTCAAATTTGTCAATACTACTATTTGGCATTTCCCGAATATGTGACACCAGCCCGAATATGTGACACCAACCCGAAAGTCCGCCGGGGGTTTAAACCCGTCGCCAAGCTAAAGTCCGCGCTCAGCGGATTAAAGATAAAGAAGGATTTTTACTTTTATGTAAGAGGAATTTTACTATTGCTATCGGAAACGATATGAGCGGACTAAAGTCCGCACTACGAACCGTTTTTGTTGTGGTAATCGATTAGACAGGAGTTGAAATATCTGGCGGAATTTTTGAGTCAAAAACTGGCAGAATTAACTATAATAAAAAAAGCTTACTAGCTTGCCGTAAATCCACATTTCCCCCGCTGACAATCACGCCAACTGTCATATTTTCAGCTTTCACAACTCCTGACAGCAAAGCCGCCGCCGCTAACACTCCCGTCGGCTCGACAACAATCTTCATTCGCTCCCACATAAAAAACATTGTTTTGCGAATTTCCGCCTCCGAAACTGTTGCCATATCGTCCACATAATGCAGCACTAAAGGAAAAGTTAATTTTCCTAAAGATGGCGTGCGCGCGCCGTCAGCAATAGTATCGGGGTTGCTAACAGTTTGCAGGGTTTTTGTGCGGAACGATCGCGCTGCATCATCTGCTCGATCGGGTTCTACCCCGATTACTCTACACTGGGGAGACAAAGTTTTGGCTGCGATCGCGCATCCCGACAGCAAACCCCCGCCGCCACAGCAAACCAAAAGCAAATCCAACTCTCCAACTTCTGCGATTAATTCCAGCGCCGCCGTACCTTGTCCTGCAATCACCCGCGCGTCATCATAGGGAGGAATAATTGTCAAGTTTCTTTCCCCAGCAATTTGGGCAGCGAGCTCTTCGCGGGAAACTTGAGTTCGATCGTACAAAATAATCTCGGCACCGTAGCCACGAGTCGCCTCTTGCTTGACTTTGGGCGCATCTGCAGGCATCACCACAGTAGCAGGAATTGCGAGCAACCGTGCCGCCAGGGCGATCGCCTGCGCGTGATTTCCCGAAGAAAAAGTCACCACTCCCCGCAGTTTTTCGGCTTCAGATAGCTGCATCAAAGCATTGCAAGCACCGCGAAATTTAAACGAACCCGTCCGCTGAAAGTTTTCGCACTTGAAAAATACTTGAGAATTAGTTTGTTTGTTCAGAGTCTCCGAAGTCAGCACCGGAGTCTTAAAAGCTTTGCCCTGCAAGCGCTTTGCCGCCGCTTCCACATCGGCAAAACAGACGGGAAAGGGATTTTTATCAGCAAAGTCACCTGTCATATTTTTTCTGCGTCTGGTGCTTGTGCCGCACTATACCATACATAGAGTTAGAGTATTATCACTTTTAATGATATGACATATCAGAAATCTTTATCATTTAACTATTGCAACTAATTACCAAAAGAGATGTAAAATAGAATCAAAATTATTGCCATAAATTATCAAATAATTGTGGTTAGGTAGGAGAGCGATTAATGAATGTAAATCTTAAGGCGTTAGCAAGCGTTAGCGTTGGATTGTTGCTGTTAGGGGGTTTGACGGCGAATGCAGTGAGTGTGGGGCAAAAGGCGATCGCCCAAACAACGCAGCAGGGCGATCGAGATTTAAGAGCACAAGCTCCGATAAATCGCATTAGAATCGTATTTGCCAACCGCAGAGACGCTACAGACTTGCAAAATAAAGCCAATCAAGTAGCGCAAATACTTTCCAAAGAAATCGGAATGCCCGTCGATGCAGTCATCGGCGACGAAACCGCCGCCATAGAAGCATTGAGGGCCAACAGAGCAGATGTAGCATTTGTAGCAGGGCGCGCGGCATTAAAAGCAGAAGAATTAGCCAAAGCGCGGATGTATTTAGCAGAAGTTCGCAGCGATTATTCCGGCGGAAACACCTACGATTCAGTTTTCGTAGTGCGTCAAGACAGTCCCCTGCGCCCCAAAGGTTCAGCAAAGCAAACCCTCGAACAATTGAAAGGCAAAAAAATGGCTTTCACCTCTCGAACTTCAGGCTCGGGATTCATTTTTCCAATCTCAGAATTAGTGGGTCAAGGATTAGTTTCAGGGCCGGATAGACTGGAAACTTTTTTCGGAAATGTCACCTATGGTGACGGCTACAGCAGCGCTTTGCAATCTGTTTTAAGAGGTCAAGCAGATGTCGGAGTTGTATCGGAATACGCTTTGCTACCGCCTTGGATCACAGCAGAAGAAGGCAAGAAATTGCGAGTTTTGCAACAAGTTCCCGGAGTTCCAGCCCACGGAATTGTGATAGACGATCGCATTCCTGCACCGATGCGAGAAAAACTGATTAATGCTTTCATGAAAATGAACGAACCAGCAAACAATCAATTGTTCCGCAGTTTGTACAATTCCCAAAAATTGGTAAAAGTCGATCATACGCGGCATTTAGCAACCTTGCGCCAAGCTTTGCAGCGCGCCAAACTAGAACCATAAAATCAAGGTTCGTAGTGAGAATAAAGGTTCGTAGTGAGGACTTCAGTCCGCAAAAAAAGCAGAGGAATTGCATTCCTCATATCGTTGCCGATAGCATCGGAATTATATATTTTAATCATTGATAGCGCGAGCGTCCCCGCTCGCGAAGTCGATCGCGAGCGGGGACGCTCGCACTATATAATTCCGATGCTACCGGATTTGATATCACTAGGAACCTATTTTATTTTATTTGTGTTAGCAAACATGATATGAATTACTACATTTGTCCGTAAAAAACCCCATGAGTATAGAATGCAGCAATTTAAAAACAGCTTATTCAACGGCGCTAAATCGCCCAATTTTGAACGGAATTAATTGCCAAATAAAAAAAGACGAATTTGTAGCGCTTCTCGGCTTAAACGGTGCCGGAAAATCTACACTTCTCCGTTCATTTGTCGGGCTAGTCCCCGCCAAAACAGGAGAAATTCGGATTAACGATACAGTCATAACTCCGCGCACTCTGAGACGAATTAGGCGCGATATTGGCTTAATTTTTCAAGGCGGCGGGTTAGTAAAACAATCACCCGCCATCGACAATGTGCTTTGTGGTTGCTTGGGAAGCTTGAATACTTGGGAGACTTTGTGGGGTTTTCCGAAACAGCAGCGCGATCGAGCATTTGACTTACTAGCAGACTTCGGACTCAAAGACCTAGCATATCAAAAAACCGGACTGCTCAGCGGCGGACAACAGCAAAAAGTCGCCATCGCCCGCGCTTTAATCCAATCACCGCAGATTTTACTCGCCGACGAGCCCACCAGCGGATTAGACGTAATCGCCGCCCAACAAGTAATGGAAATCCTCGCCCAACTGCACCAAAAACAAGGAATGACCGTAGTTGTAGTATTGCACGATTTAGGAATGGCCAGCACCTATGCCGATCGAGCGATCGTCCTAGATGCCGGTCAAATAGTCTATGATGGCAAATGCCACAACCTCTCCGACAAATTCAGCAAATTAACCAATCTCAAAGTAGAAGCGTGAACCCTTCTCTTCTCTTCCTTCGCGCCCTTAGCGTCTTCGCGGTTCATTAATCCAAAAATAAACACAAATGACCGAAAAAAACTCATATAATTTATCTAAAAATTACGGATGGCTCAAAAATATCGGTATTGCAGCAGGCTTAATTGTACTTTACGGTTGGGCGCTGCGGGGATTAGAAATTGATGCAGAAACCCTGACAAACAGTTGGCCTTACATGACTGATTTTATTTCGCGCTTGTGGCCGCCGAATCTCGAAATAATTGACGTAGCAATTAAGGCTTTAATCGAAACAGTTCAAATGTCCTTGTGGGGAACGACATTCGGAGCAATTTTTTCGATACCAATTGCGATTTGTAGCGCCCATAATATAGCACCGAAGTGGTTGCGTTGGTTGGCTAATTTATTGCAAAATGCCGTGCGTTCTGTGCCTTCAATTGTGCTGGGATTGCTGTTTGTATCGGCGACTGGTTTGGGCGCGCCGGCTGGTACTTTAGCGCTGGCAATTTATACGATCGGCTATCTTGCTAAATTTTATCAGGAGGCAATCGAATCTGTGGAAGCGCGATCGGTCGAATCGTTAGAAGTAGTCGGTGCATCTTGGCTGCAAGTGGCGCAATACGGCATTTTGCCGCAGGTATTGCCGCTAGCCCTCGGTTACACCCTGTGGATGTTTGAGTACAACATTCGGGCGGCTTCGGTGTTGGGAGTAGTGGGCGCTGGCGGAATTGGCTTTGAATTGGTCAATTATATCAGGTCTTTTGAGTACAATAAAGCTACTACAATGATGTTAGTTTTGTTAGTTGTAGTTACGATAATAGATATTATTAGCAGCAATTGGCGGCAGCGGTTGGAAACGAAGTAATACCAATTTTCCAAATTAATACAACAGTATATGTAGGGTGTGGATACATCGACAATCTCTAAAAAAGAGTGACAATCTAATAGCGACGCACCTTATACATTGGGTGAACGAAACAACCCTCCGTTTCACTCCGCCCAACAATTTTATTGTTGCAACATTTTTTCTAAATGGTATAAAATTGGTTCGTAGTGCGGACTTTAGTCCGCTCACTTGTTGCGGACTAAAGTCCGCACTACGAACGAACCGTTTTTGTTGTGGTAATCGATCGCACAATTTATAAATCATTTAACACAATACAAAAATAAGGACACAGCATTGCTGTGTCCTTATTTTATGGGGACAAAGCATTGCTTTGTCCCCACACATACCGCCGATATCCAGAACGGAATTCTTGCCCTTTAGAACAAGAACAATTCAGAATTACCAGACACTGCAAAATCGACATTGACAGTAGCAAACAAACTGTTGCCACCAACCGTAGAACCGTTGCTATCGTAGTACAGCTTAGTAGTATTAGCTACACTATCGAAGAGAGCAATAATCGACGGCGAAGTCAACTGTGACTCGATCGCGCTTACAGTAGCAACAGTGCTGCTGTACAGGTAGAAACTAGAACCCAAAGGCCCCGCTCCGATCCCGACAAAAGCAGACTGGTCAAGGTTAATTACATCATCAACAATGCTGTAATCGGTAATGATATCCCCGCCACCAGCAGTAGTTCCGGTGAACACAAACACATCAGCACCAAGCCCGCCGCTGAGAACATTTGTTCCCGCACCGCCGGTTAAAGTGTCATTCCCGTCGCCGCCGCTGAGAGTATCGCTACCCGCGCCACCGAAGAGACTGTCATTACCCGCGCCGCCGGAGATGCTGTCATCACTCGCGCCACCGTCGAAAATATCAGCACCAGAGCCACCGTTCAAAATATCGGAGAACTCAGTACCAGTGACGTTATTACCGCTTCCATCTCCAGTAAATAAAACAGGAGTGCTGAAATTGTAACCGCCAGCACCAGAACCGAAGTTGTTAAAGGCGATTGGGAAAGTATTCCCAGCAGCAGTTAAATCAGCAACGCTACCCGACGAGCTAGGAGAAGTTGCAATCGGAGCACTGGTAATCGTCCCTGTAAACACAAAGTCCGAAGTTCCCAAATTGCCAGCAGCAGTACCCAAGTTCGCAATAATTGTCGAACCGCCAGTCGCCGTACCGTTCGAGTCAAACACCAACACAGTCTCGTTCGACTCATTGCTATATGCAAAGAAACCAGCACTCGTAGAACTGCCCAAAGCCTGAGCTTGTGC
>JBBSNU010000038.1:0-14934 GCA_038260455.1 Chroococcales cyanobacterium
AAGAGCTCGCGAGTTGTACAATACGCGAGCTCTTAAGCTCGCACTATAAATGCAAAACTGAGATGCTCCCTATCAAAAACGGTTCGTAGTTCGTCCTGGCGTCCGCAATCCGGGAGCGGACTAAAGTCCGCACTACGAACCAATCTTACGGTTCGTAATGCGGACTTTAGTCCGTAGCATTTTGCGGACTAAAGTCCGCACTACGAACCTTACTGATTGCGGTCAATCGCTCGAACTTGATATTAGTCATTTACAACTGATTGAGGTCGATTCCCATATCTCGGAGCCGAGCTTCTAAAGCTTGCGAGCGCGATCGTTCTTCTTCCAGCATAGTTTCTGCCTGTTGAGTGCGCTGCCGTTCTTGTTCGGCTATTTGCCGTTCTTGTTCGGCTCTTGATTCTGCTTGTTCGGCTCTTGATTCTGCTTGTTCTCGAAGTTGAGCGAGTTCCACAAAACTCACAAACGGTGTGCCATCAGGCCTGAATATTTGCAGTTCAGTTTCTGATAGCTGAAACCGCACTCCCATTCTAGGACTTACCCAGCCGTTCACTTCTTCGATTGGTTCTAATCGTTCATCTCGACGCTCCCATATAGTCAAATCCACATTTGCTGGATCGTACAGATAATATTCTTCTACGCCGTATTGTTCGTAAAATCTCAGTTTTTGCAGCATCGGATTCAGGCGATTTCCCGGCGACCAAATTTCAAAGGCGACTTGCGGCACAATGTTATCTTCATTCCATTGCTGGTAGGAGCCTCGATAACCTTTCGGTCTTCCGAAGGCTACCATCACATCTGGCGATTGAGAAATTTTGTTGTTTCCTTCTACTGGATACCACAGTAAGTTTCCCGCTACAAAAACATCAACCACGCTCGCAAATAACAGTTCTAAATTTTCTTTAATCCACACGATCAATCTAAACTGTTCGGTATTGTCTGACATTGGTTCGCCGTTATCATCTGGGTAGATAATCTTTGATTTGTCGGGAGATTGCAGTTGTGTAACCATTGCTGTTTTCCCCTAATTTACTGGTTGTTTTATATTATTCAGCAGTCATCAGCGTTGTAATGACTAATGGGAGCATCTGTGTTTTGCAAAAAGCATTTTTTTTCTTGAGCGCGTTCCGCTCGCGAGTTGTACAATACGCGAGCGGGGACGCTCGCACTATAATGCAAAACTGAGATGCTCCCATGATTAATGGCTGCTGACTAATGACTGATGACTAACGACCAATGACTACTGCTGCCGGAGAGTTCGCACCAAATCAAAGCCAGCCAAATTAGCAGTATCGCGAACAATCAAGAAAATTCCCAAACCCAACAACAGCACCAAACCAGTCTGCATCACATTTTCCTGAATGCGGTTCGGCAGAGGCTTACCACGCAGTCCTTCTATTAATAGAAAAGCTAGCTGACCGCCGTCCAAAGCAGGTAAAGGCAAGATATTAATCACAGCTAAATTGATGCTAATTAACACCGCAAACTGAAACAAATTCGCTGCATCCGATCGCGCAATCCCTGCACCAATGGCTACAATTGCCACGGGCCCGGACAGCTTTTCGGCAGTCTGGCTGAAATTGCTAACTAACTGCCCGAAACCTTGAAACGTCAGCACTACAATCCGCTCAAATTCAGTCGCCGCCTTGCTAAATGCCTCTACAATTCCCGCCCGCTGCCGCACGACAGTACCGTTAGAAGCTAGTTGAACGCCAATCTTACCTTTACCGTCAGGTGACAATTCGGGAGTAACTGTCACCACAAATTTTTGTTCTGCACGCTGAATTTCCAACGCCAAGGGTTGCTTGGGATGATCTTGGATTGCTGCGACCAATAATTTGATTGCTTCGCCGGAAGCGCCCAATTCCTTGCCGTCAACGGACAGAACAATGTCGCCTGATCGAATTCCCGCTTGGAAGGCGGCCGAACTAACTTCCGCCGCCACTTCCGGGACTTTAACACCCGGTAGGTAGTTCAGGGATGCTGCACCGACAGTGGTCAATTGCACCACCAGCAGGAAATAAGCAAAAACTAAGTTGGCAATTACCCCTGCGCTAATCACGATCGCCCGATCGAGTACGGGGCGATTTCGCAGCAAATTCGGGTCATTGGGGGGAATATTGCTTTCTGGATCGTCATCCGGGAAACCCACGAAACCTCCCAGGGGAAAGGCGCGGATGGCGTATTCTGTTTCCGGGCCTTGGTACTTCCACAGGATGGGGCCGAAACCGATAGAGAAGCGGTTGACGTGAATGTGTTGAAGTCTCGCCGCCAAGAAGTGGCCGAGTTCGTGAACGACAATCAAGATACCTAAAACTGCGATCGCTGCCAAAACTGACATGAAGGATTCCACTAACACTTTTACTTTACTTTGACTTATTTTAATATCTTTTTAATATAGGTGGCGGACGATCGACAATTTTCAGTCAAACTGGAAGATGGTGGTTTTGTTTCGTAAGTCCCGGCGTGGCGATCTACCGGACGCTACCCATACCGATCGCGCGATCGTACCTTACTTTACCTCTAAAACCAATTCCCC
This sequence comes from Chroococcales cyanobacterium, assembly GCA_038260455.1. GTDB lineage: Bacteria > Cyanobacteriota > Cyanobacteriia > Cyanobacteriales > Microcoleaceae > Microcoleus. The sequence goes on from JBBSNU010000038.1 coordinate 2,537, forward strand.
ATTACCAATTCCCAGTTATCAATTCCCCATTACCAATTCCCAATTATGAAAGACACTTCTTTGAATATTATCGCTATTTCGATCTTCGCCATCACCGTTTCCATATTATTGGGCCCCCTATTCAACCTACCAGAGGCCGTACCTGCGATCGCCACTTTTTGCCTGTTAGGGCTAGCCACCCTCGACACTTTCCAGTGGCAAGGTCAAGGCGGTACAATTTTAGTAGATTTGCTTGGTGGAAGTTCCAAAGAAAAGCGCGATCGTATCCTTCACCACGAAGCCGGACACTTTCTAGTCGCCCACCTGTTAGGAATTCCCGTAAGCAGCTACGCCCTCAGCGCTCTTGAAGCCTTCAAACAAGGTCAAACAGCCCAAGGCGGCGTCCGATTTGAAGACGAAAAACTAGCATCTCAACTCCAAAGCGGCACTCTTTCATCCCAAATTTTAGACCAATATTGTACAGTGTGGATGGCCGGAATAGTCGCCGAAAAAATTGTTTATGGCAGCGCACAAGGCGGCGTAGAAGACCGCACAAAAATTCGCGCCATCCTCACACAACTGCGCCGTCCCAATTCCGAAATTCAACTCAAACAAAACTTAGCTTCTATGCGAGCAAAAAAACTAATCGAAAACCATAAATCAGCTTACGAAGCCCTAGTTGAAAAAATGGAAAAGAGAGCGGCAGTTGCTGAATGTTGTGAAATTATCCAGCAAAATCTCTAGCACAAAAATTACGCATTATAGCCTCTTAGACCCAGTTATTTTTGTAGATTTTTAACTCAAACACGACTCACGCAAAAAAGGTGTGACGCGCGAATTACTTCTAGGTAAAGCGAGATACAACATATGCGTCAATCAGTGTTTGTCTGCCCGATATCTGCGGTTTATGGATCGATTCAGTGACTTCTGCAACTCAAGTCTAATTACCAACAATCAATTACCAATTACCTTTTTAGCAATTACCAAAGCTTCAGAATCATCCCGATCGCCAAAAAAAACTTAGTATTACGGCGTAGCGTGAGTTATACTCCATACTGGAAAGACTGCGACTGCCCAAAAATCCCGAAACAAAAGTTTATGAGCAACACTTCCCCGCCTGAAGCAGCAGCCAACAACCCCGAAACAAAAAAACTCAGTTTCTCAACAAAATTAGCTTACGGTGCCGGCGACCTAGGGCCCGCAATTACGGCGAATGTTCTGGTATTTTTCCTACTGTTTTTCTTTACTAACGTAGCAGGTTTGGCTGCGGGTACTGCTAGCAATATTTTGTTAATCGGCAAGGTTTGGGATGCCATAAATGACCCGATTGTGGGGGTTTTGAGCGATCGCACATCTCATCGCTGGGGCCGCCGCTATCCTTGGATGGTTTACGGCGCAATTCCTTTCGGCATCTTCTTCTTTTTGCAGTGGATTGTTCCCAGCAAAGATCCCACGATATTGTTTTGGTACTATGTGGCGATCGGCATTTTATTTAACACCGCCTACACCGCCGTCAACCTGCCTTACACCGCCCTCACCCCAGAATTAACCAAAGACTACAACGAACGAACTAGCCTTAACAGTTTTCGGTTTTCTTTCTCCATCGGCGGCAGCATTTTGTCACTAATTATCGCGCAAATTATCTTTGCCTTAGTTAAAGATGACAGCCAAAAATACTTAATATTAGGCGCACTCTGTGCAGTGATTTCAGTATTACCTTTATACTGGTGCTTTTTAGGAACCAGAAAACACGTCCTCTCTCAATTGCAAGAAAATCCCGTAGAAGACAATTCAACCTCTTTGCCGATAGGAGAACAGGTGCGAATTGCATTTAACAATCGCCCTTTTTTGTACGTAATTGGAATTTACCTTTGTTCTTGGCTGGGAGTGCAGTTAACAGCTTCAATTTTGCCCTATTTTGTCATCAACTGGATGAGGCTGCCACCAGCAACTTTTACCCAAACTGCGATCGCCGTTCAAGGCACCGCACTCGCCATGTTATTTGTTTGGAGTAAAGTCAGCGAACGCTATGGCAAAAAAGCTGTTTATTTTATGGGCATGAGTTTGTGGATTATTGCCCAAGCCGGACTGTTTTTCCTGCAACCGGGACAAGTAGTCCAGATGTACGTGTTAGCCGTGATGGCCGGGGTTGGAGTTTCCACTGCTTATCTAATACCTTGGTCGATGATACCGGATGTGATTGAACTCGACGAACTCCAAACAGGAGAAAGACGCGAAGGCGTGTTTTATTCGTTTATGGTGTTGCTGCAAAAAATTGGTTTGGCGCTCGGCTTGTGGTTTGTGGGACAAGGATTAGAAAGAGCTGGATTTATTGCCACTATTCAGGGACAAGCCCCTCCCGTACAGCCGGATTCTGCGCTGTTCGCGATTCGAGTCGCGATCGGCCCAGGGCCCACAATTGCTTTAATTTGCGGCATGATTCTCACATATTTTTATCCAATTACTCGCGAAGTTCATGCAGCAATTTTGTTGCAGCTTCGAGAAAAAAAAGTACAGGATAGCTAAGCACATAATCAGCTATGTGGAATGAGTAAACTCAAAAAGTAACAACTACAAACAGCTAATCTTGGCGATATCTATAGCAATCTTCCCATCAATTGCGAACTCTTTCTTTTCTCTTCTACTCGTTACCAGTCTACTCGTTACCAGGCTCTGCCTGCTAACGCAGATCTGGAGGCTCTGCCTCCCTAATCGTGCCGAGGCAGAGCCTCTAAATATGGGTTCCTTTGGCAGATCCTGGGAACCAGTTATAAGTTGTAGGGTGCGTCGCTCGTTTAATCTGGCGCTCCAGGGCGAGAGTTGTTCACATCGACGCACCCTACGTTGATTGAAGTAAGCCGTATTGCCCTATAACCTAGTTTTTCTACGAAAAAACATCACATTCTCGATCGCGCTCCGCCCCGGTACAAACACCCAGAAGCTTGAGCTTTTCGAGATGTCGATCGACTTTGAACTCATCAATTATTAACTTTTATGTCTCTACCGCACTATTGAGAGTAGTTTGTGATAAAGTCATGCCGATAAATAAGTCGATCGACTTAAGCAGTCATCCAGCTCGTCAAAAAGTTTATTATTGAAATACAAGACAGATTTTTCTCGGAAATTGATTCGATTAGTTACAGTTCAAAAAATCTGCGGAAGGCTGCTAATTATATCTATCTGCAAAATGCCCAACTTTTTAGTCGGTCAATCAGCGTGTAATTTAACAGGTGCTACAGTTGATGCCCGACAGAAAAGTGGCAGAATAGAGGAGAAGGCAATAAGCGCGATCGGCTGTTGAGGTGTTATGGCCAATTGTAAAATTTTGGTAAAGTTATCGCGCGATCGGCGACCAAGCTCAGCGACATCCAAAAAAGTGGGTACAGCCGCCCATAAACCCAGAATAGAAGCACAACACAGCAGACAACAATACAGTCGGATACAACTCTCAAGCAATTAGTAAAAAAAATTTGCAGCAGGCAAAACATAGGAATTTAGTTATTTTTGTATATGATGTGGAAGTAGTGAGAACTATTAGCAGGAACTAGAACCGACCAACCAATAATCTCCTGTGATATCCTGAAGTCAATGGTGAAAGTATCAACCAGAAGGGTCGCACAACAAAGCTGACTTTACCCAAAAAATATGAAAGAGGTCAACATGGAAAAAGAACAGGACGCTCATCTCGTACCCATTAGCAACCAGAGCAGACAGGTGCAGCAATTTTCCGTTGACGAGGGAGAAGAGTTAGGCGCGCAGCCTCAGAAAGGATTGAATCTCAACCCGTTGTTTAGGACTCTCGGGCGAAAAGCTCTAGTCATCATTGGGATTGTCGCTCTAGCAGGCGGTGGAATTTATTTTCAGATCAAGCAAAGCAAGAAAACATATCAAGGCGATTTTCGGCTGCTAGTGGAACCCATAACAACGGAGGCAAGAATTACTGACCCCGCTGCTCTCGCCAATCGCAGCGAGGGGGGGGGAGTGCCTAATCGAGATTTTTTTAGTTTGGACTACGCAACTCAACTGCAAATTCTCCAGAGTCCTCAGATGCTATCGGCTATTACGAAACAAGTCCAAAAAAAATATCCAAAAATGACCGAGGAGCTTCTTCAAAAAGGATTACTCGTTTTGCGCCTCGGAGACGATGAGTTGACGCAAACTAAAATTTTGGAAGTTCGTTTCATGGCGCAGGAACCAAAATTAATTGAGTTTGTTTTACAAGAAGTTAAAAAGAAATATTTAAAGTACAGCCTTGACGAACGCAAGAGTCGCATTGGTGAAGGTGTTAATTTTATTGAAAACCAGCTTCCGGGACTTAGCAAGCGCGTAAATGACCTGAAGTCGGATTTACAGGTGATACAGCAGCAGCAAAAAATTACAGATCCTAAAGAACAAGGCGCGCAATTGATCCAGCAAGTTCGCACCGTAGAAACTTTAGAGTTAGAAACTCAAAGGCTGCTGCAGGAACAGAAAACGCTGTACGCTAACTTGCAAAAGCAATTAGATTTTACACCAAATGAAGCTATTGCCGCTTCAGCTTTAAGCGAAGAACCTCAATATAAAGAGTTGCTGACCAAGGTTAAGGAAGTAGAAGGGCAGATTGCTGTAGAAACAGCTCGTTTTAAATCTGCTAACCCGATAGTGGAAGCTTTAGAGCGCAAGCGGGCAAATTTAGTAGCTTTGCTCAACCAGCAAACGGAGCGAATTTTGGGGCAAAATTTAGTAGGCCCTGAAGCCAATGCTAAAGTTCAGAATTTTCAAAATTCGATTCGCATAGGCTTGATCAAACAATTGGTTGATACTGCTAACCAAGTTCAAGTTTTAGAAGCTCGCAGTCAGGCGATCGCCCAAACAAAAAACAATTTGAGCCGACAAGCAAGAGAATTTCCCAGCATAGCTCGTCGCTACAACGAACTGCAACAGCAATTAGACATAGCAGCCCGCACCCGCGATCAACTTTTAACTCAGCGAGAAACTCTGCGCGTCCAAGCAGCTCAAAGCCAAGTACCTTGGGAAGTAATTTCTGAGCCCCGGATACCGCGAGATCCTAAGAGTGGCAATTATATTCCCGTAGCCACGAAAAATGCCAACAAATTTTTCATGGCAATTGTTGGGGGGCTAGTTTTGGGTGTGGCCGTGGCTATCCTGATTGAAAAGTTACGCAATATTTTCTACTCTGCTGATGATGTTAAAGATGCGTTTGATGCGCCTTTATTGGGAGTGATTCCTCGGGACAAAAATGCTAAAAAATTTCCGCCTTCTATTGCTAATTCCTATACTTATCTTGAAAAAAAAGAGGGGAATAAAAAAATAGCTTCGGAATTTATAGAAGCTTTTGACTCTCTTTATACTAATATTCGTTTTCTGTCTTCAAATCGAACTATTGGATCTTTGGCAGTTGGTTCGGCTACAGTTGGCGAAGGCAAATCTACCGTTGCTTTAAACTTAGCTCACGTCGCAGCGCTGGCTGGCCAACGAGTGCTGCTAGTAGATGCCGATTTGCATTCGCCCAGCTTGCACTTGCTCTTGGGACTGCCTAATCTCAAGGGATTGAGCAACTTGCTCGACGACAGTAAACACGAACCCAATGAAATTATCCAGCGATCGCATCTAGAAGATAATCTTTTTGTATTAACTGCGGGTCTTCCTATTCCCGGTGTTGCCAGACGGCTTGCTTCATCTGGGATGCAGTATTTAATGGATGAACTTCACGCAACATTTGACTTAATTATTTACGATACCCCACCGCTGCTTGATAGTAAAGATGCGAATTATCTAGCGGCGCGCACAGATGGAATACTGATGGTTGTAGCAGTTCGCCAGACCAAGTTTTCTGCAGTCAAAAAAGTTTTCAGTCAATTAGAAAATTTTGGCATACCCTGCTTGGGTACAGTTGCCAATCATGCCACCAAAGGTAAGAAGTATCAAGCATCTAAATCATTAGCTTTGGAAGATAAAAATGAATATTTAAATTTTATACCAGTAGAGTCTGGCATCCGCAAACTAGCTCCGAAAAAAGAGTGATACCATCTCGCAAAACGACGACAATCATCAGATTTGTTTGATCGTTTGGAGTTTAGTCCGGGAGCATCTCATTTTTGTAAAAAGTATTTTTTTGCTTTAGTGCGAGCGTCCCCGCTCGCGAGTATTGTACAGCTCGCGAGCGGGGACGCTCGCACTCTTAATTGCTCGTTACTTTCGCTCTGCCTGGTAATGCAGATCCGGAGGCTCTGCCTCCTTTTATCTCGCAACTTACAGGAGAGAGGACTGTAGGAGATGCTTAAGTTATTAAGTTTTCGATCCTTAGTCCGCACTACGAACGAACCGTTTTTTTATTGATATGCCGGACATGATATGAGGACTAAACTCCGAAGGAGTGAACTTTTACAAATTTCAGACTCTGGTTCAATTTTCCAGATTAATTTGTGGAGTAAATCTCAAAGCTTAAATCGACTGATGGCGGACTAATTCTCATCCGGGTTAATAGGAAATGTTACGATAAAATTAGTCCAGCCATTGCTGCTTTCTACCTCAATTTTTCCCTGCAACTGTTCGACAAGTTTTTGCACCAAAGCTAAACCCAAACCTGTACCTCCTTGTTTCCAGGGGTCAGCGTTGGGAACTCGATAAAATTTATCAAAAATTCGGGGCAGTTCCTGTATCGAAATGGACGATTGATTGCTGAGTTTAAATTGGATGAAGGAAGTCAAATCAGTTGCTTGGATCAGATTTTTCCCGCTTCCTGTCTCTTCCCAGTATCCATTTTTGCACTCAACTTTGAGAGAGATTTCGCCGTCATTGGCGGTATATTTACAGGCATTGTTGAGGATTTCTGCTAAAATTCGTCCCAAACTAGCGCGGTTGGAACTGATCGTGGGGAGGTGAGAATCGCACTCGACTCGCAAATGCTGGTGGCGGTTCTGGGTGCGGGTGTAAAATGGCTCGATAATCGCAGGCAGCCAGACTTCTAAGTTTACTGGTTCGAGATCGATCGGGCAAGCTGCTGCTTCGAGGCGCTGCAAATCGAGCAAAGCATTAATCAAATCGGTTTCTCTAGTACATTCTGTTTCTAAAATTTCTAAATAAATCTGCCGTCGGTCTGGTGTGGGAGAAACTTTCAGCATATGAATAGCCATTTTCATATTGGCTAAAGGCGTGCGTAATTCGTGAGAAACTGTGCTTAGAAATTCATCTTTGAGAACGTTTAAATGCTGGAGTTCCTGCACTTTTTGCTGCAATTGGGCGGTGCGTTCTTGGACTTGGCGTTCCAGGTCGGTGTTGAGATTTTGTACTTGCTGGTAGAGTTGGGCTTGCTGAATGGCGATCGCGATTTGAGTTGCCAGTTGCAGCAGCAAATCCACTTCCGAAGGTTGCCACTGCCGCGATTTAGAACACTGATGGACGCACATCACGCCCCACAAATTGCTGTCTTGCAAAATTGGTACAATCAAATAAGCTTTGATTTGCGCTTGCTGCAAGCGCGCAGATGTTTCGGCATTCAAATTAGCTTGCTCGATGTCGGGGACGGCGTATATTTCCTGTTCGATCGCCAGCGCAGATTCATGCCACATTGTATCTGGCATGATTTCTCCCAAGATTGAAGACCACTTGGAGGCAACGGATTCTGCCACGACAATGCCCAAATCCTTCGACTCCAAACGCACGATCGCTACTCTGTCGGCGTGCAGAACTTGCCGGACTTCATCGACGCTGGCGTTGAGAATTTCTTCGAGGTTTAAGGATTGGTGAATCCGCAAGGAAATTTGAGTTAACAGCCGATCGCGCTGCACCTGTTCGTGGAGTTTGGCAGTCCGTTCGCGCACCTGCTGTTCCAATTTGGCATTGCGGCTTTGCAGCAGTTCCAATTTTTCCGCTTGCAGTTGATAAACCGACTGCTGCAACTGTTTGACAACTCGGTACATTTCTGTCGGATCGAGGACTCGAAGCAAGCTGGTTTGGGTAATAATTCCCAACAGTTCTCCGCGCCCCCCGCACACGACCAACCGCTGCACTTGTTGCTGCTGCATTTGTTTGTGCGCCGTCCACAGGGAATCGGAAGGTTGCAGAAATTGCAGGGGAGTTCTCATGACTTTTTGAGCTGGGGTTTGCTCGAAATTTACTTCGAGAAACAGTGCCTGCACGATGTCGTATTCGGTAATAATTCCCAGAGGTTGCTGAAAGGAATAGTGAAAAATGGAGGTATAGTCATCTTTGGGCTTCTCCATTGTCAATTCTTTGTTTTTTGTAATGACTACGCAACTGACTTGATGCTCTGACATCAGTTCGGCTATGCTCAGCAGCGACGCGGTGTGGGGCGCTGTAATTGGCGTAGTCATCAATTCTGCTACCCGCCGCAATTTCAGAATGTTTGAAGGCTGCAATACTTGGCGAATTCTTTCCCTCGTGAGCACTCCTACCAAGTGGCGAAATTGATTGACGATCGGCAAATAGCGAATTTTGTGCTGGCGAAATAAGGATAAAGCGCCGAACACGTCTTGATCCTCGGATGCTGTGAGGACAACCGACACCGGAGACATGATGTCGGAAATTGGTATTTTGTGCAGGGCTCCTTTTTTCTGAGTGTCTATTTTGCCAGAAGCGATCGGCCTCACTAAGTCGGCGGGAGTTAATATCCCCAGTAACAGCCCGCGGCTGGGGTTGTCGGATAAGTTGTCTGTGGTAATAGTCTGCTGGTCTTGCACCACGAGCACGCAGCAGGCCCGCACCTGTTCCGGCGGGGAGACTTCGGTCATCGCCCCCGGTTCTGAGGGTAAAGGTGTTTTGGTTAGGGGACAACTATTTTCCAACTGACTCATCAGGGCGATCGCCGCTGCTAAGGAAGTTTCTGGTACGGCGGTTAGCGGGTAGCGGTCGATCGCCTGTTCTAATGCTGAGGAGTAAAAGGGTGGGTGGTAAAAGGACATAATTGATGGGGCAGGTTGTCAGAGGGCGGCTAATACCATTTTCGATTGTGGATGGGGAATGATTGATTGTATAAGGGTTTGGAGTGCGGGCTACCGAGTTGCATTTTAGGGGAAACTGGTATAAATATCGGCAAAGCGTTAGGGAATGAGAGAAACACCAGAAACACCTAGCCTGTGCTTGGGATTTTTATAATAGACTTTCTAATTGATTATTTCCATTAATCCGAGTTTTCGCTCGATAGTGCGATCGGTTTGCAATCTCAAATGGGGGCGGTTTTTACTGCCTGCTTTTAACCAGAGACTCACTTATAATCAAAATAACCAGAATGTAAAGTTTTACTACAAGATTTACCGATAATGACAACTTTAAGCTTAGAGCAAATTGCAGCCAAGTTAGAAAGCGAAAATTCTGCCGATCGCATGGTGGCTTTGGCTAACTTGCGGAACGTCCCTGCAGCAGAGGCTGTACCTTTGATTAAAAAGGTGTTGAACGATGAAAGTTTGCAAGTGCGATCGATGGCTGTGTTTGCTCTCGGAGTCAAACCAACTCCTGAGTGCTATCCCATTCTAGTCAAATTATTAGAAACTGAACCTGATTACGGCATTCGCGCTGATGCTGCGGGTGCTTTGGGCTATCTGGAAGATATCCGAGCTTTTGAGGCTTTGGTGCGCGCTTTTTATGAGGATACTGAATGGCTGGTGCGCTTTAGTGCTGCTGTTTCCCTGGGAAATCTCAAAGATCCCCGGGCTCGCGACGTGCTGCTGAAAGCTCTCGAATGCGAGCAAGTGGTGATTCAGCAGGCGGCGATTTCGGCTTTGGGGGAAATTAAGGACATTGGCGCGATCGATCGCATCCTCGATTTTGCTCAGTCGGAAGATTGGCTGACGCGGCAGAGGCTGGCTGAAGCTTTGGGCAATTTGCCGAATGCCAAAAGCATCTCGGCTTTGAAATACTTAGAAAAAGATAGCAATTCTCAAGTATCTCTTGCGGCAACAATTTCTCTCGATCGTTTGTCAAAAGCAGAAGGATAACAGATATTTTCTACCTTATTTTGTAAGTGTTTCATTTCCGCGCTTTGAAGCCGGGATGAAACACTGATCGCCTAATTTATTTAGCCCTCTGCTAGAGCAACCGATTTCTCAGTTCTTGAGGTGACAAAACGGGAATCGGCGACCCTGCGAATCCATTCACATCCCGAGTAACGATCGCCTCTAACTCTAACTCGATCGCACACGCTATCTGCACCGCATCTTCAAAATCCGGCAATTCCAGCGCAATCGCTTGCTCCAAAACCTCTCGATCCACCGCACAAATTTCCATCAATGCCAACAGTCGAGTTACGGCGGCAATCGCAGATTCAGAACTCTTGGTTTGTCGTCCAACCAAATAATGCACATCCGTAACCGTTGTCGCCGACATAAACCCTTCAACTCGCCCCGATTCAACTGCATTCAGTAAAAAAGCAGCATCCGCTACAAAAGGTTCGCGGGCAAGCATTGCATCCAGTAAAACATTGGTATCGAATAAAACTTTCATCACAGATACTTTTGCACTAACCGCTCATCTAACATTGCCTTTACTTCGGCATCTGTAGGTGGTGGCGCATCCGTTTTCGCAATGCCAATTAAACTAGCGGCTAAACCCTTCGGTTTTACCTTCGATCGGGGTTTCGGTTGGAGCGATCGCATCAAGGCATCGATCAACTGCCATCGCTCCTCGGCCGACAACCTCAGTGCTCGGTCTTGAAGTTCGCGTAACGTCATAGTAATTGTTTTTGACAGAAAGCATTGGACAAGCAGGCAAGTATATAAATACCCCCGCTTCAAATTTTAGCGCCTAAAGTGATATAATGTTAGCTGCTTAAAAACACTTAATTTTTCGCTCCTAGGCAGTGAATGCCCTACAGCCAATTTAGCATAGAACAAATTAAGGCAACTTTCGGCATCACCTTGGCTAGAACGGTTGGCTTGTTTGCCGATATCCCTGAAATAGAACCCAGCAATTTTTTGCAAGAAACTTTGCAATTCAATCTGCCTTTAGCATTAGAGATTAATTCTGAGAAAGCTCGCTCCGAGCTAATTGTCGCGCCGATATTAGTTGAGATCAAAAAACGGCTCCCTGAACGGATGAGTTTATTTTCAGGTCGAGAATTCAATGTAGACGCTGCTAGGGGTTTGAGCGGTTATTGCGATTTTCTAATTAGCCGATCGCCCGAACAGCTAGTCATTGAATCCCCAGTTATCGCCTTGGTTGAAGCCAAAAACGACAACATTCAATCCGGCTTAGGACAGTGCATGGCAGAAACCATCGCAGCACAAATATTTAACCAACGTCAAGAAAATGACATTCAGACAATTTATGGAGTTGTGACAACTGGGAGTATCTGGAAATTCTTTAAGCTAGAAGGAATTGCGATCGAGATTGACACAGACGAATATTTTATCAATAATGTTGCTAAAATCCTCGGTATCTTAATAAATTTTATAGAGTCTTGAGTAAAACCAGAATGTATTATCTAAGCCGATCGGGCAAATCGCAAGTTAAAATAGTTGTTGACATCCTTTAACCAAAGCCAGCCATGAATCAAGCGCCCAATCCTTTTAACTCAAATCCCTCGAATCCGCTAGACCCCTTGGATCAAGAACTTGACGAGCAAGGTCAAGAGTTGCCGAGCCAGTACCACCCGGCTACTAAAAAAACTCTGCAAAAAGGCTTTCTCATCCTGGTAGTTATCGGGGTAGTTATTGGGGGAATTCTATCTGTAGGGGTGATTTCGCTGATGCAAAAGGCCGGATTGACTGATGTGCCGGCGCGGGTACAGAGTCCGAAGTAATATCATGTCCGTTGAATTGCCCGCTATCAAATTTTGTCGTCTAGGATGGGCGGGTTTATAGATATTGTCGGTGTGAATTGCAGATGGTTGGTGAAACCCGCCCCCTACCAGTATTGCTGTTAATTTACTGGACTAGATATAATATTTAGTCGGAATGTTCTGTCGGTGCTAAATTAACTTATTTTCTGGGATGAAGTTTGAGAAAATATGATGTTTTATATGGATTTTTTCAAAAGATAGCTACCGTGCCCGACGGTGAGGAGGTTCTCGCATTCCCCAAACCGTTGCTTTTCTTCCTTTTTCCTGATGACGTTGGACGTTCGATCGGGGGGACAGCACTAATGACTGATGACTAATGACTTCGGGAGCATCTCAGTTTTGCAAAAAGCATTTTTTTTATTGAGCGTGCGAGCACCTAAGCGAGCTCGCGTATTGTACAACTCGCGAGCTCTTAAGCTCGCACTATAAATGCAAAACTGAGATGCTCCCAATGACTTCTTCCTTCTTCCTTCTTCCTTCTTCCTTCTCCTATAATTGATGGTGAAAAATTCTCAAATTGCGCCCGATCGCACTTCTCAACTGCAGATTTCCGAAAAACTTGTTTCGGCTGGCTTTCACGCGCTTTCTGACCCCCTGCGGATTCAGATTTTGGAGTTGCTGC